>CAIPFS010000660.1 GCA_903864375.1 uncultured Verrucomicrobiota bacterium | reverse complement strand
GGATCTGAGGGTGGAGGCGGTGACGGTCTCTGGTGGGGGAATGAGGCGTGAAGAGGGGTGAAGGCATGGCGTCTGGATGGATTGAATCCATCGCCGACCCTTCAAGAGCGGCAGCAGTGATAACGTTGTCTTCGATTTGCAGGTAAACGACACGGCAAAGCGGACCATTTCGGAAGATCGTGAGGTTTGAGGCTGATGAATGAGCCCATGCACCGCACGGTCGATTGGGCTTAGGCCATTGTTCGAGGTCGGGTCTCAAGCATCTCCCTTCTTTCTGCTGAGACCGTCGTTCCAAGTCACTCGTTTTTGGATCAGAGACGCTAAAAAAACAAATGACCTGTCCCTCTGTATTTATTATTTTGGACTTGCCGGATGGGGGGCTGGATTGGCGAGTGTTATCCCACGTGTGTTTGTCCGTATCCTTCGTTTGTTGGTCGGGCTGACTCTTCTCCCGCTGGTCATTGGCGCAGCGTGGGCTGATTGGGACCTGCTCTGGCGGTCGAGATGGGCTGTGGATTTCTGGATCGCTTTTGGCGGTGGTGCTGCCGCGTGGATGCTGCTGTTCACGTTTCTCCCCAAACCGCTCTGGCTATATGTGACCGGCCACGAGTTGACCCATGCACTCTGGGCATTGCTTTTTGGGGGACGAATCAAGTCGTTTCGAGCAACATCCAAGGGGGGGGAGGTGGTTGTGACCAAATCCAATGTCCTGATTGTTCTGGCTCCCTACTTCTTCCCTTTTTATTCCATTCTCTGGCTGGTCATCTGGGCCCTCCTCCACTGGTCATTTCCGCAGTTGCACCGGTCATCCCTTCATTTTGGAATGGGAATAACCTATGCTTTCCACGTTACGTTGACGGGCCACATCCTCAAGATCCGTCAGAGCGACATCACCAGCCAGGGGTATCTCTTGTCCGGGGTGGTCATCCTGCTGGGGAATTTGATCGTCTTGCTGCTCGCACTGCCCACGTTGACGGGTACCGTTCATCTGACCGATGCGGTATGGCATTGGGCCGATCAGACGGGTCGCGTCCTGGAATGGGCGGTACCCCGTCGATGGCGTTGAACGTGACCGATGAATGACCTCCAATCACAGCTGCTTCCGACCCTAAAGCGGTACTGGGGGTATACTTCCTTTCGACCGCTCCAGGAGGAGATCATCCTGGAGGTCCTGGAGGGGCGGGATGTCTTTGCACTCCTGCCCACCGGCGGTGGCAAGTCAATGTGCTTTCAATTACCGGCGTTGGTGGGAAATGGGCTGACGGTGGTGGTATCGCCCCTCATTGCATTGATGAAGGATCAGGTCGATGCCCTGAAATCGATCGGGGTATTTGCCACCTTCCTGAATTCCTCACTCGATGCAGCTGAAGGAAGGGCGCGGCTCCGGGGATTATACAACCGCGAGTATCGGCTGTTGTATGTCGCACCTGAGCGGTTGTTGCTGCCGGGCTTTCTGGATGAGGCTCAAAAATGGGGTATCCAGTTGATAGCCATTGATGAGGCGCATTGCATCAGTGAGTGGGGTCATGACTTTCGGCCCGAGTATCGAAAGATTGCCCAATTGCGATCCAGCTTTCCGGAAGTGCCGATGATGGCGCTGACAGCCACCGCGACCGGACGGGTCCGCGGCGACATCATCCGCCTTCTGGGATTGCGCGATCCGCGCACTTTCGTTGCCAGTTTTAATCGACCCAACCTCAGCTACCGGGTGGTTCCCAAGCGATCCGCCTATGCCCAGGTGCTTGACTATGTCCGGTCGAGGTCCCGCGACAGTGGTATTGTTTATTGCCAGTCCCGAAAGGCGACGGAGAGCGTTGCTGAAAACCTCCAAAGGGATGGAATATCAGCACGCGCTTATCATGCGGGGCTCTCCGCGGAGGACCGCTCCAGGAATCAGGAACTATTTCTAAGGGACGAGGTTCGGGTGGTCTGTGCCACGATTGCCTTTGGCATGGGGATCAACAAGCCGAATGTCCGGTTCGTGATTCATCACGACGTGCCCAAGAATCTGGAAAGCTATTATCAGGAGACGGGACGGGCAGGCCGCGATGGTTTGCCGGGCGAGTGTCTATTGTTGTACAGCGGTGCCGATGCCGCCCGTTTGCAGGTGTTCATTTCACAAAAGGCCGATCCGGCGGAGCAGGCGACGGCCCGGGCCCAACTGAGGCAGATGATGGATTATGCCGAGACCGCGAGTTGCCGGCGGGCGTCCCTGCTGGATTACTTTGGCGAGGAATTTCCAGCAACCAATTGTGGTGCGTGCGACAACTGCCTGAACCCGCGCGTCAGCCAGGATGCGACGTTGCAGGTCCAAAAGTTCCTCTCCTGTGTCTTTCGTGTTCAGGAGAGAAGCGGATTCCCCGTGGGAATGAACCATTTGGTGGAAGTCCTTATGGGGGCCGACACAGAAAAGATCCGGCGGTGGGGACACGAAACGCTTTCGACCTATGGAATCGGTCGCGAAACTGGCAAGGCGGAATGGACGGAATTGGGACGCGAGCTCATCCGGCGGGGACTCCTCGAGCAAACCACGGATCGATTCCCAGTCATCCAGATGACAAGCGAGGGACGGGCGTTCCTCCAGCAAAAAAAGACGCTTGCCTGGGTAAAGCCCCTGACAAATTCTTCCCTGGAATCGGGTGGAAGGCGGTCCGGCGATTTGGAGTATGACGAGGTACTTTTCGAACGCCTTCGCCTCCGACGGAAACGGCTTGCAGATGAAGCGGGCGTTCCGTCGTTCATCGTCTTTGCCGACACGGCACTCCGCTGGATGGCCCGCCAGTATCCGCGCACGGCGGCGGAATTTCTCCAGATTCCCGGGGTGGGGGAAAACAAGCTCCGCCTCTATGGAGACGCGCTCCTCGAGGAAATCGCGATTCACCTGACCGATCAGCGACGGCGGTCCTTTGATGAGCCAACTGAAGGGAGCCGTACCCCTGTGGCACCGGGCGACGGGCTTAATGAGACCTCGCGGGAAAGTCTTCGCCGATTCAGGTCTGGTCAGTCGATTGCCGAGGTGGCGAGGGATCGTGGATTGTCTGAGGGAACGATTGCGGGACACCTGGTCAAGGCGGTTGAATCGGGAGAGTCCATTGATTTGGAACGTGTCCTGTCGTCTGCCGAGCAGGAGGAAATCGCGACTGCCTATGGAAGGCACGGTTGGGACAATGTGGGTGGCATTCGCGACACACTCAAAGGCCGATTCACCTATGGAGTTCTATCGCTGTTCCGGGCGATACGACGGCCCGGCCGCGGGAGCGATGGAACCTCCAAACTTCCGAGGGTTTGAATTGACACCCGTCGCGGTCCGTCAATGGTGGTGCTGTTCCCGTGGTTCTGACGAAGCGTTGTCGTGCTCCGAATTGAACCGCGGCCATTGTTCCTAATGCCTACCATGCGCCCAACGTTTTCCAAATCCTATAGTCGACGGACCTTTCTGGGTTCCAGCGCCGCCACCGCCTTTGGTTTGCTCTACCTCCCCTCGCGGGTTTTCGGTGCCAATGAACGGCTCCGATTCGCCGGCATTGGTGTTGGAGGGAAGGGTTCCAGCGATATCGATCAGGCTGGTAACCTGGGTGATGTGGTCGCCTTGTGCGACGTCGACGATCATTCCCTGGACGAGAAGGCCAAAAAATTCCCCGGGGCCCGCAGGTTCAATGACTTCCGGGAGATGTTCGACAAGATGCAGGGTCAAATCGATGCGGTGACGGTGAGCACGCCCGACCACACCCATGCGGTTGCGGCCGCCGCGGCGATGAAGCGCAAGATTCATGTCTACGTGCAAAAGCCGCTGGCCCACGATGTTTGGGAATGCCGCTGGCTGCAGCGTCTGGCCCGTGAAAACAAGGTGGTGACCCAGATGGGCAATCAAGGCACCGCCTCCGATGAGTTGCGCAAGGGAGTGGAGGTGATTCGTGCGGGGGCTCTTGGCAAAGTGTACGAGGTTCACGTCTGGACCAACCGTCCCGTCTGGCCCCAGTCCCCGAAGGTGACTCAGCGTCCGTCGGAGATTGTCGCAGTTCCTTCCCATGTCCACTGGGATGAGTTTCTGGGGACCGCTCCCAAGCGTCCCTACAACCCCGCCTATCATCCGTTCAACTGGCGTGGCTGGTTGGACTTCGGCACCGGTGCCCTGGGTGACATGGGTTGTCACACGGCGAATATGCCGTTCATGGCTCTGAAGCTGAAGCATCCGTCCGTTATTCACGCCCGGAGCGAAGCCGTGAATCCAGAGACCTACCCCGCATGGGCGACGGTTGAGTACCTATTCCAGGCGGAAGGCGATCGTCCGGCGGTCCGGTTTGTCTGGTATGAAGGGCACTTTGCCGACGGCAAGAAAAACCTTCCCCCGATGGAGCTGTTTCTCGGCAAGACACCCTCTGACAGCGGTTCCCTGATCATTGGTGACAAGGGGACGATGTATTCTCCCCACGATTACGGTGGCGACTGGAAGTTGCTCCCGGAAAAGGACTACGAAGGTTATCAAGCCCCAACACCCACCCTGGCGCGGAACGGTAAGGGCGATCAGGGCCAGAAAGACGAATGGGCGGCGGCCATCAAGGGCGGCCCGGCACCTCTGGCCAACTTTGACTACGCCTCGCTCCTCGCTGAGACCATCCTTCTTGGCAACGTCGCGATAAAATCGGGCAAGATTCTCGAATGGGATGGACCGGAACTGAAGGTCAAGAACGACGCCGCAGCGAATCATTTCCTGAAACGGGAATATCGCCCCGGCTGGGTGGTTTAAGGCAAATCACGCCTGAGAATGGTTTGGGGGCGGTTGGTCTGTTCAAGGCCAGCCGCCCTATCCATTTTAAGTGGGCAGCCAAGGCCTGGAGCCTGCGGAACTGCGACCTTCCACCCTTGGTACCCGGGCCAGTCTAAATACAATAGGGGGCGACAGGGGGGACGCGGATCGGACCGCGTTCGGCCAGGCGGGAGCCTCGCCCAATCGATGTTATTTCACTTCAATAGGTTACGTTTTAGTTGTGAGGCGTGGAATAAGAGGCGGTCCCTGAAACGACCCGCCGTGAGTGACAGTCCTGTTTCGGTGCGGTCACAGTTGACCTGACTTGCATTTTTCAGGCAGCTTTCTCACGTTTTCCCGCCATCCTTCCCAACCGACATCCGGTGTTCTCCGGAAGCCCGGATGGTTTGTTGTTCCAGTTGACCATGAAAAAAATACAATTGAGCCGGTCCCTGACCGGCGCGACCTCCCTGGTCGCACTCCTCTCAGCCACCCTCGGGTCGGCTCCCGCCCTTGCGCAATCCGCCTCGGGATACCCCGCAGCGGTGATCAACGATGGGCCGCTGGCCTATTACCGATTCAACGATTCGTCGGCCCGATCCAGCCAAAATGCAAACTCCGGCACCCTCGGTTCAGCGGGCAATTCGGTGAGTCTCAACACTCACCTGATTCCCGGTGCCATTGTTGGCAGCCACAATCCGGCAACCTATTTCGACACCTCGGCTTATACGACCATTCCGTGGAATGCGCTGGTGAATCCCGACGCGAGCCAATCGTTTACCGTCGAAGCCTGGTTTTATCCCACCAGCGACAAGGTAGCCAATGGGTTCTACGGACCGGCACCGATCATGAACCGGTATTCCTACTCAGGTGCGGTTCGTCAGGGCTGGGTCTATTTTCAGCGAAATCCCGACGACACCTATTCGGCAGACGGCCAGAGCGATGTGGGCTGGAATTTCCGGATGTATTCAGGCAGCGGAACGTCCGTTGGTGTTCAGGTGACCAGCGGAGTTCCCTATCGGCTGGGAGAATGGCAACATGTGGTGACGGTCTGGGATGGCACGGCCCGTACCATTTCCATGTACATCAACGGTGTTCTGGCGGTGACCAGTGACCCGGCCCCTTCCGGATATCAACCCAACACCAATGATCATGACCCCGCCGAGGCGGTTCATGGACCTTCCGGACTCACCGTTGGCTCCTACAACAACACCCAGCCGGGCGAAAATGCCTACCGGGGTGGTGTGGACGAGTTTGCGTTCTTTGGCAAGAAACTGAGCTCTGCCCAGATTCTGGCCCATTACCAGAACGGAACCAATGCCGCCCGGGCACTTCCCTATGAACAATTGATTCAATCCGATGAGCCGGTGGTGTATTTGCGCCTGGACGACCCATCCACCGGACCGGATATCGCTGTCAACATCGGTGCCGTTCAGGCGGCTGGAGCCGGTGAGCACAGCTCCGATGTTCGTCACCCGGTGGCCGGTCATGGCGCGGACAGTACCTCCGCTGCGACCTCCTACCATCAGCGGAATGGCAATTCCACAACGTCGGTTCCATTTAATGCTGACAGCAATCCGGCCGAAACCGAGCCGTTGACGGTTGAGGCATGGTTTCGACCCACCAGTGATCGGATCAACCCAGGAGCGTCCCCGATTAACAACCGTCTTTCAAAGGGGGTCTCTGATCGGACCGGCTGGGTATTTTTTCAGCGGGCACCCAACGACACCTATTCAGTCGAAAGTGGATTCGAGGGAGTGGGCTGGAATTTCCGCGCCTATAAGCACAGCGGCGGAAGCAGCAGCGATATCACCAGTTCTGTTCCCTACACGATTGGCGAATGGCAGCACGTGGTCGTGACGTTTGATGGCGGCAACACGGCTGTCATGTACATCAACGGCCAGTCCGTGGTGACCAACGAGTCTTTCAGTTACGTCGCCAACGTGAGTTCACCCGACAACGGCGTCGATCCAGCCGACATGACCGTGGGAGCCTACAACAAGGGTTCCGGTCTCGGTGCCAATCCCTTTGAAGGGGATGTTGCCGATGTTGCTGTGTATCACGGCCTTCTGACTCCGAGCCAGATTCTGACCCACTATCAGGTCGGCACCAATTCGAACCGGGGTACGAATTATGAGACGCTGGTTCTGACGTCCCTTTACGACGGTGCCAGCACCCAGGGTCTTCAACCCGCCACGTTCCTCCGCCTCAATGAACCGGCGCAGTTTATTGCTTCCAACGCCGGCATTCTGGGTGATGCCGCCACCGGGGCGCTCATCAACTCACAAAACAACGTCGCCGGTCCCAAGTCGTCGGGATTTGAAGCCGCCAACACGGCCCTATCCCTCAATGGCACCTCCGGTTGGGTCAGCCTGGACAATCCCCCAGGCCTGAACTTCTCAAATCGAATTTCACTGGAAGCCTGGGTCCAACCCACCGTCGCACCCACGGCTTTTGCGCGGGTCATTTCGCACGGTCTGCCGACGCTCACCGCTTATCCCGACAACGGCGGGACCACCCCCGAGACCAATGCCTCCTTCCTCACCGGCTCGGAAGTCTTCCTCGCGTTGGATGGAAACGGGAATTACGCGATTGGTTCGTCGCTGGACGGCCTCGTGTCGCATCAAGCCTTGGCACCCATTCCGGCTGGCGATATTGGAGCCGGCTGGACCCACCTCGTCGGGACCTATGACGGTGCCAGCTGGAACCTGTATCGCAACGGAGCGTTGGTAGCCTCCACCCCCGATTCTGTGGGTGCGGTCCCGGTCGACAATGCGGGATGGGCCATCGGTGCGACCGGGAACGGTTGGGCTGACAACTTCCAGGGTGCGGTCGACGAAGTGGCCATTTACAACTATGCCCTTTCCCCGGCACAGGTGGCGGCCCATGTGGCCGGCCAGGTCCTGCCGTTGACGTTGACCACTCCCACACTGGGCGCAGACGGTTTAAGCCTCAGCTGGAACGGTGGTTACGGGACCTATCTGGTTCAATACAAGACCGGTCTGAAGGCCCAATGGTTGAATCTTGCGACCACGGCGAATCGCTCCTTGACCGTTCCAACAGTCCTTGGGAACGCCTTTTACCGGGTCATCAGCGGGGCCACCAACACGGTGCAACTGTTCAAGGCAACCCTGGCTCCAGCCAGCGAAGTGCCGGCCGTCACGGGCTCTTCCGCCAACGGATTGGGCTTTCTCTCACTCGAGGGCAACACGGCAACCTATTATGTCCATGCCACCGGATTTGAATCGGACATCGTCCAGGCTCACCTGCACGGCGCTGCGCCCGTGGGTGCCAACGCGGGTGTTTATTTCCACCTGTTTCCGTCGCCCAACATCCCGGCGGGAACCCGGGCGATCCTGTTTCAGGGATCGCAGGTTCTCACGGAAATTCAGCGAACAGCTCTGACCTCCGGGCAGACCTACTTCAACGTCCACACGAAGAGCCACGGGGGCGGAGAAATTCGCGGCCAGGCATTGCCGTAAACTGGCGAGGACGACCCGGGTCGGGTCGGGAGCTCCACCGGGATCGAGCATGGCGGGAAGAGGGAAATCCTTCTTCCCGCCTTTTTGATGGATTCAATACAGATGACCTGTCCCTCTGTACGATATCTGATTCGAAGGCAGGGGTTTTTGAGGGAGAGGATGGGCAGAGGCCGGAGAGCGACTCCACGGCGTCCAAGGGGGAAGAGGGAAAATTCAACCGGCCATCCCAAAAGGTCGATGGGGCAGCGGAAGGAGGAGACTCAGCACCTGACGCAGGGGTAAACCCTGCCCTGCAGGCCATTTCAGTAGGCGTTCTCGCGTCGGACGAACGTCAGAAACATGATGTAAAAGTCCAGCAGGGGTGTCCAGTTTTCCAGGTAGTAAAGGTCGTACCGGACGCGTTCGGTCAAATCGGTGTCACCGCGAAGTCCATTCACCTGAGCCCAACCGGTGATACCCGGTTTGGTGGCGAGGCGGGCATTGTAATGCGGAATATCATACCGGAACTGCGCAATCAGTTCCGGACGCTCGGGCCGGGGACCCACGAGGCTCATGTCTCCCTTGAGCACGTTCCAGAACTGGGGAACCTCGTCCAGGTTGAGATTGCGAAGGACCGAGCCGATTTTCAACCGTCGGTCATCGTTTTTTGTCGACCATCCGGTGCCGGACTTCTCGGCATCCAATTTCATGCTTCGCAACTTGTAGATGCGGAAGCTTCTGCCATTCCGTCCGGTTCGCACCTGACTGTAGAAGATAGGACCCGGAGATTCGATGAAGATCAGGATGCCGCAAACGAGGATGATCGGAATCGACAGGATCAAACCAACCAGGCCTCCGATGATGTCGATGGTTCGCTTGATGAGTTGATTGGCTGCATGGTCCAGAGGCAGCGCCGACACGCCCATAATCGGAACCCCGCTGATGGTCTCCAGGTGCAGCCCGGACACCAGAATCTGGAAGTAGGAGGGAATGACCTTGAACTGAATCAGCTCCCGCTCGCAAAAATTGCTTAACGACACGATCTCATTCAGCGCCATGTCGGGCTCGGCGAGAACGATGATGTGAATGGATTCTCGAACAACGATATCGCGAAGCTCGTTGAAGTGACCCAGGGATCGGACGGTCGGGAGGCCGGCGGCGCTCAGGGGCTTGTTGGGTGCCTCCACATACCCGACCAGATTGTAGGGGTGGGAGTGGTCAGTATAAATATTCTCGAACAAATGGTGGACATTGTTGCTCCAACCAATGAACAGGATGTTCTGCCGGAGTCCCTGGGCGGCGACTTCGTTCTGGAGAAGGCTGTGGAAGATCGCCCGCCAGACCAGAACGGAGGCATTCACCGAAACAAACGAGCAAACCATGTAGAGCCGGGAAATGTTGGGTTTGAACCCCACGGCTTGATTGACGGCAAAAAAGACGAACAGCCACATGAAGGTGCCGCCAATAAACGTCCGCACGACCTGCCGGTAGCGGAGAAGATTCTGTCGACGGTACAGCCCGAGATTCAGGAGGGTCAGAAAGAGAATGACTGCACCGATGGCGATCAGTTTTGAGTAGGTCCTCAACGAGGCGATGCCGTAATCCCCATTGCTCCACCAGGTGGTTTCAATGGGAAACCAGCCGGACATGAATCGGACCCAGAACCCGAGGACCAGACCGAAAACGATCATGGCGAAGTCGCCGATCATGGTCAGGGACGACGTACTATCGGCGAACAATTGACGGGAGCGCCCCTCGGAATGGTTTGCCAGGAAACCTTCCGTTTTGGAGGACGATGGTCGCGGCTGAGGTTGATTCACAGGTAGATGGATGTCCTTGGGTGGTCCAGAGGGTTCCCAAAAGGGGCTAAATCACTGTCTGGTCATTTCCAACGGGATGCCAACGATGGGTCGGGCGGCAAGCCCGTTCCGCCGTTCGGCACAGTGGTCATAGCAAATGGAAAACAGAGACGCAAGTCCGCGCATAGGACCGATCCCGTGTGGCGATAGGACGGGGAATTCCAACGGACCCTGTTGGCCGGGCAGCGTCGGCCATCAGATTTCGTTTTCCTCCAGGAATTTCCGGCCCCATCGATTGGCGAGAGATGCCAGGACACCAAAGGCTGCCCTCCGCGCCGGCGGCAGGTGACGGTGGTAAATGGCATTGAATTCAATGACCGGCTGGCCCCCCCGCCGTCGCTTGAAATCACCGGCACCAGAACTGTAGTTGAGAAGCCACCGACGTTCTGCCAGGCGTTGGAGCAGCATGGACACCAGGTGGCGGTAAAGGCCGAGGTCGGATGGAAGCGTGGTGTCGTATCCGATGAACGGAGTGGAGGTGGTCTGACCCGAGGTGAAACAGGCAAAGACTCCGTCCAGACGACCCGACGCGTGACGAAGACCACGAAACTCCAGCCAGCCTTCACGCCACGCCCGAGCGACGAAGGAATCGGAGTATTGTGGATTCAGCCAGGAATGCTTTTCCAGGTACAGTTGACGATAAAGGTCAGCGATTCGCGGCAAATCCTGCGGCTCGATTTGATGGTGCTCGACCATTTGGTAGTCGGCCAGTTGACCGAGGCTTTTCAGGTCCCGTTTGACCGTGCTCTTCTGGAGATAGTCCTTCGTACGTCCATCAAAAAAGTAGATCTGCCGACTGGTGACCAAATCGTATCCGGAGGCCTCGAATGCTCCTGGCAGCGACGGATCCTCGAATCCGTGAACGTTCTTGACCAGAATGGCATGGTCCGGGAAGGCTGAAATCAAGGCGCGGGTCACGGCTTCGACCGAGGACCCCATGCCTGGCTCATGAAGATTGGTTGAAAACAACCAACTGCTCCATTGAACCACCCGGTCAGCACGTGCGATGCGAAGGACTCCGTCCAGTGCGAGAAGACCGACGCGGGCGATCCGGCGCTGCGCCGGGCCGGGCACCAGCGACAACTCCGCCTGCGGATAGGTCACATATTGGGCGTGCAACGAGCAGGGGTACGAATTCCCTTCGCGACGGTCGTTGAGGGTCAGCGGCCACCATTGGTCTCCATGGCAGACGATTCCCGCCTGTGTCCGTAAATTTGGGGCGCAGATTTTGGAACCGTGACGGAGAACTCCCCGCCAGTAGGCGTGGCGGGACTCAACCAACCCGGTCAGGCGCGCTTCAGCCGCCTCACCAAACCGGACGTCCGCCGGGAGTGCCACCGAATCAGGAGTCAAGGTGCCCAATGTAGAAGCTGCCATACGTATGGACGCGGTCCCTGCGATGGCATTCGGCCGCCTTCTCGTAGTCGTAACGGAGGAGGTCCCGGATTTGAACCGTTTTGCCACCGCGTTGAACCCGAATCGGGTCGACATAGTCGACGTGAAATCCACCGCTCCTCCACAGGATGCGGGAACCCGGGCGGGCCTTGTCGATCAGGGCCTGCCATTCATCGGTGAGGGCCTGCGGATATTCATGGCTTAGCCAGTCCATGTGATCGAGAAGGACAAACCGGGAAAGGGTTCCGGGCAACTGGCGGACCACGCCCGTCAGATCGCCGGTATGAATCTGAATGCGGTCCACCAGGCCGCCCTGGAGCCGCTCAAAATTTTCGCGAACCAGATACCCGGGGCAGCAGGTGGGGGAATACCTCGCGAAGAGATCGACGCGCCAGAAGTAATTATCCGTCGTGGGCAGCTGGGTGAAAACGGCCTCGATTGAAGCCTCCATGAAATCGGCCACCGTTTGGGAGGTGGTCTTTTCGAGGTAGTCGCGCTGGGCCTTGGGAACGCCCAGCATGCTGAGGAGGACGTCGGTGCGGAGGGCCCGCTTCAGGGCGGGATTCCAAAGCCGGTCCTTGACGTGGCCAAAATAGATTTCCCGCTGTTGTTCGAGAGATGTGGCTGAAAACAGGCTGAGGGCATCCGCGTGGACCCGGGCAAACTTGAAATACTTCATCATCAACCGCGCGAACAACCCCGTGGTGCCGTGATGATAGAAGGACGCCTCGGGGCGCCGCCGGGAGAAATAGTGCTGATGGGAGTCCCAGTAATTCTGGGCGGACGACGAAAGTCCGGGGCGAAGCCGTTGGGCATACCAGCGAGGGAAATCCGGGTGTCCTCCGTCACCGAAAAGGCTGAAAAACTCCTCGAATGCCAGTCGGCGAATGCCGGCGATCTTTAATTCCAGCAGGGCGTTCTGCCGGAAATTCATGTCCACCGAATGAATGGACCTCGGGCCATCGAGGGCATAATCCAGCGCATTGCAGCCGGCCGAGGTGATTAAGACGACATCGTCGTCAGGACCCAGTTCCATCACCTCCCTGTCGAGGCGCGGATCTTCCCAGCACGCGTTGTAAACGAGGTTTTTCCCATGTGCGAGGGCGAAAACCCGCCGATTGGTCCACCGAGCAAGATTCTTCATGACAATACCGGAACGCGGGGAAGTCCGAACAGGGGGCGTTGCTTTCCGTTTCCCCGGAAGGCAGAGGGTCAACGGGTGACCACTGCCGCCCGGGATTCCGCACGGGAGCAACCGAGCCGTCAAGGTCCGGATGCGGTTTCCCGACAAAAACGACCTTGCAAGTTCTCCCGGACCCCCAACGTTTTGCAGGTCCATGCCTGATGATTCCTCCCTTGGGACGGTGGCCCTGGGTCTCAAGTACGCCCGCTTTGCTTTTCGCACCCTCCAGACAGTTGGTTGGCGGCGGTCGTTGGCGAATCTGGCCTCAGAAATCGCCTTCGACCTCAAATACGGGACCCGCACCTGGCTGCCTCAGGACCTTTCCCGTCTGGAAACGACGGCCGGCTCGAAGTCGGATGGTGTCCAGTATCAGGGGACCAACCCGGAAATCGTCCGACGCCTCCTGGCCCAGTTGCCGGCTGACTCCCGGAGCGCCCATTTTGTTGACTATGGCTGCGGCAAGGGGCGTGGGTTGTTGCTGGGAATTGAGGCGGGTTTCAAACGGCTGACGGGCGTAGAATTTGCGCCGCAGCTGGCAGAACAAGGCCGGTCCAACCTGGCCCGGGCGAGGCGCCTCCCGTCCGTCCCGACGCCAGCGATTGAGGTCATGGATGCTGCGGAGTACCTACCTCCATCAGGTCCCCTGGTTGCGTTCCTCTACAACCCGTTCCGCGGCGAGACGTTGCAGCGGGTGGTTCAAAACCTGACCCGCCACGCAACTCCATCCCGGACCCCTGTCTGGGTGATTTACGTCAATCCGCAGGAATTGGAGTGTTTTCTCCGGATGGGATGGAGGATTGCCCATGAAATGGCTGAAAAGAAGGTCGTTCTCGGGGTTATCTTAACCCCACCGCTGAAGGAGCCCCCCGAACCTCCACTCGGGCGCATGTCTGCTGCAGGACACTACCCGTTGTAGGGACTCTTGAATAAAGTACCCCACCAATGGTGTTTTGCCTCTATTTGTTGTTGTCAGGTCCCTCCCATCGCCGCATGTTGTTCCTGTGATTGATCACGTTTCCTCCCTCCCCGGAACGGTGCCAGCCCGAGTGAATCATTCTCCCAAATCCGGTCGAGCGACAGACAGGAAGCCGGTATCGAAGACCTCGAAGGCCAAGAATTACGTCCTCGACACCAATGTCCTCCTGCATGACCCGGATGCGCTGCTGCATTTCGAAGATAATCATGTCCTGCTGCCGATAGAGGTTCTGGAGGAGATCGATAAATTCAAGCGGGAGACCAGTGAGCGGGGCCAAAATGCCCGGTCGGTGAGCCGGCTTCTGGATCAGCTGCGGAGTCGTGGTTCTCTCAGCGCGGGGGTGCCACTGGATAACGGCGGGACGCTGCGCATCCTTTTCACCCAGGAGAGTACCGACGACCAGCGCCTGGTTGAGACCAAGTCTTTGGTTCCGTCGGTTGACAATCGCATCCTCTTCCACGCGCTGGCCGTGCGGCGGAGTCAGTCGAAGACGGCAACGATTCTTGTCACCAAAGACATCAATCTTCGGCTCAAGGCGGACGTCTACGGTCTTGCGGCCGAGGACTACGAAACCGATCGGGTCAATCTGAAGGACTTGTACACCGGGATGTTTGACCTGGCCGTCGCACCCGGCCAGATGTCCGAATTCAGGTCGCGCGGAGAGCTGGCGCTCCCTCCCCATCAGCGTCGAAGCCCGAACGAATATTGCACGGTTTCGTCGGATTCCGAACCCAAGCGAACCCTGCTCGGGCGGGTCGATGCATCGGCTCAAAAGCTGGTCCTGTTGCATGACTGCCAGAACGTGTGGGGGATTAAACCGCGGAATCGTGAGCAGCACTTTGCGCTGGATGCCTTGCTGGACGAAAAAATCCGGCTGGTCACCCTGATGGGCAAGGCGGGAACCGGGAAGACCCTTCTTGCCCTGGCGGCCGGGCTGAAGCGGACCGTCCATGACCGGGAATTCCGTCGATTGATTGTCGCCCGGCCGACGATCTCGATGGGCAAGGAACTCGGTTTTCTCCCGGGCTCACTGGAGGAAAAACTCTCGCCCTGGATGCAACCCATTCACGACGCCCTGGAGTTGTTGGGCGATCTCAACATGGGTCAGGAATCGCGGCGTTCCGCCGATCTCCTGCGCACCGGAGTGATTGTGGTGGAGGCATTGAGTTACATCCGGGGTCGGAGCATCGCCAATCAGTTCATGATCGTGGATGAAGCCCAGAATCTGACCCCACTCGAGGCAAAGACCATTCTGACGCGGGTGGGCCAGGGCACCAAGATTGTACTGACCGGCGATCCCTACCAAATCGACAATCCGTACGTGGATGCGGCGAGCAACGGCTTCAGTTACGTGGCCAACCGATTCCGGGATCAGTCGATCGCCGCCCATATCGAACTATCGCGCGGCGAGCGCAGCGAACTGGCGGAGGTGTCCGCCAACATTCTTTGAGTTCACCCCGGTTAAGGCTGCGGCTCACGGCTGCTGCCGAGAGCATCATCCGCCACGGTCACCCCTGGGTCTACAGCGACTCCATCCGGGAACAAAACCGCGAAGGAACCACCGGCGAGCTCGCGGTCATTTACGATCGGAATGACCGGTTCCTGGCCATTGGCCTGTACGATGCGCTTTCACCACTCCGGGTCCGGATTCTGCATGTGGGAAAGCCGGCAACCCTGGATTCGGCGTGGTGGGCTCAACACCTCCGAAAGTCGCTGGAGAGGCGTCAGGGACTGGGGACACCCGATACGACCGGATACCGCCTCGTTCACGGGGAAAGCGATGGCTGGCCGGGTTTGGTGCTGGACCGATATGGCGAGGTCCTGGTCTTAAAACTTTACACCGGCGCCTGGCTGCCACGATTGGACGAGATAGCCTCCCTGATTGTTGCTGAGTGTCAGCCGGTACGATTGATCCTCCGGCTGAGCCGGAATTTGCAGGACGATGCCGCCCGGGTGGGGCGGACCGATGGAAGCACCCTGTTCGGAGCTGTGGACCCTGGTCTGGCCATCTTCCGGGAGAACGGCCTTACGTTCGAAGCCGACGTCCTGAAGGGCCAAAAGACCGGGTTTTTCCTCGATCAGCGGGAGAATCGCCGGATTGTCGAAGGCCTGAGTGCCGGGGCCGAAGTCCTGAATGCCTTCAGCTTTTCCGGAGGCTTCAGTTTGTACGCCGCCCGGGGGGGAGCCCGGCGGGTCACCGACCTTGATATCTCACGTCATGCGCTCGATTCGGGAGCGCGGAATTTCGCCCTGAATCAGGACGTGGCCCCTGTACGAGGCTGTCAGCGCGAGGCGCTTCAAGTGGATGTCTTTGCCTGGCTGGGAAATGCCGGGGCTCGTTCATTTGACGTGGTGATCCTGGATCCCCCCTCTCTCGCGAAGCGGGAGGCGGACCGCCCGGAGGCGATTGAAGCCTACGCCCGGCTGGCCTTTGAAGGGATGCGACGGGTCCGGCCCGGAGGCTGGCTCCTGGCGGCATCGTGCAGTGCTCATGTCCGGGCTGAGGAATTCTTTTCGACAGTTCGGTCGGCCCTGAGCCGGACGCCGCAGCGCTGGACCGAGGTGCAGACCACCGAGCATCCCGTGGATCATCCTGCTGATTTCCCGGAAGGTCGGTACCTCAAAGCCATTTACCTGCGGACCGCCCACAACTAAGGAACACGGAAAGGTCTTTTGTTTACACCGGCTGAGCGTCCATTCCGATATTTAAGGACGTCTCAGGGGACCTTTGCAGGGTCAGGCGAAAAAGGACCGAATCGTATCGATGACCTGCTGCACTTGTTCGTCGGTCAGTTCCGGATACATCGGCAGGGGAAGAATCCGGTTGGAGACTCGCTCGGTGACAGGAAAATCGCCGACCTTCCACCCGTAGTCGGCATAGCAGCGTTGGAGGTGAAGCGGAACGGGATAATAGATGATCGTGGGGATTCCCCGTTCTGCCAGATGGGTCTGCAAGGCATCGCGGCGGTCGGTTTGAATCGCGTAGACGTGAAAGACATGGTCGTTGCCCGGAGCGGTGAGGGGAAGCTCCACCGGCAAGTCTGCCAGTCCGGCATGATACCGAGCGGCGAGGTCGCGGCGGCGTTGATTCCAGGAAGCCAGATGCCGGAATTTCACCCGCAGCAGTGCCGCCTGTAATTCATCCAGGCGGGTATTGAACCCATGGGTATCATGGTGGTAGCGCTGGCTGATGCCATGGACCCGGGATCGCCGCAAAAGAGTCGCGAGGTTGTCGTCGGAGGTGACCAGCATGCCGCCGTCACCGCAGGCACCGAGATTTTTGGTGGGATAAAAGCTAAGGCAGCCGATGCGGCCCTGTCCGGCCAAGGGGCGACCGCCGGCGCTCGCTCCGATCGCCTGTGCAGTATCTTCAACCACGGGCAATCCAAACTCGAATAACTCGGCGAGAGGAGCCCCCTGTCCGAACAAGTGGACAGGCAGGATCACCTTGGTCCGCGGAGTCAATCGCCGGCGCACTTCAGCGGCGTCGATGGTAAAATAGCGCGGATCAATGTCGGCGAAGACGATACGGGCGCCCAATTGATGAATGCTCTCGGCGGGGGCGATGTAGGTGAACGGCGACGTGATGACTTCATCCCCCGGACCGACGCCGAGGGCATGGAGGGCCAGGGTGAGGGCATCGGACCCCGAATTGACGCCGATCCCGTGTCGGGCACCGCAAAAAGCAGCAATTTCGGTTTCGAGGGCCTGCACCTCCGGTCCCAGAATATACCTCCCACCCTCCAGAACCGCCGCGGTAGCGGCAAGAAGCTCAGCGCGGAGGTTTTGAAACTGGGCGGCCGGATTGAGGAAGGGAATGGTATTCACCAAAGAGTCGAGAATGAGGAGACAAACGGCTTCGAATCAATCGGGAACCCACCTCATTCCACTTCATTTTCTGCACTCCATTCGGTGGGGTCCAGATTCAAAGGACATGGGTTGGAAGCCCTGGCCTCGCATGAAGGCTCACGGGGACATGCGCCGGGCACCGAGAAACCGTTCGTGCCAATAGGCGTCATTGAGTGAGGAAATGGTGACCCCGCGGGAGCTGCTGGCATGGGTGAATTCAATTCCGCCCAGGCTCAGACCCACGTGAGAAACGCCGGGGCCCACGGTTTGAAAGAAGACCAAATCACCGGGCTGCATATTCTCAACCGAAATCGCCTTGCCCTCCAGCCACTGGCCCATGGAGGTCCGGGGAATGCCGCGTCCAATCACCTCCCGGTAGAGAATGTCGGTGTAGCCGGAGCAATCGACGCCCTGCCGATCATGCCCGCCATCGCGGTAAGGCGTGCCGATCCATCGGGCGGCCGCCTGACGCCATTCACTTTCCGATGGAAACGGGGCTTCAGGCGCAGTTGTCGATGAGGCGGTGCCACCGCTGGCCCCTTGAAAGCGGCTGGGAGGTGGGGTACCGGGATAATAGGTCAGGCCCGTGGAAGTGGATTCGGAGCCGGTTTCGCAACCGGTGAGAACGAGCAGGATCATGGGGATCCAGATGGTTCTTGAAGCGAGCCAGTAAAACGGATTTGCCCGTTTCCAATCGAGACGTCCTCCGGGAAGGTTCATGGGCACATGCGGAATGGGATGACCGTCAACCACTGCACCAAATACGACAATAGGTTGCCTGAGGGGCCCTTGTTTGGCGAGCGGGAATGTGAAGGATGATGCCGGTCGGCCTCGTCCAGGATTCCATTCTTTGTTCAACCCGGCAGTGGACTCCCCCCGCGTGGAGATTCTAGCATGTGGCCCTATGATCGGTGCCTTGTTGCTGCCGGAGCTCAAAGAGCTCATCCGCCAGCGCGATTTCGTTCAGCTGCGTGAGGCACTGGCCGAATTTCCGGCACCGGATTTGGCGGAGGTCATGGGCGATCTGGAGGCCGCGGACAATGCCATCATCCTTCGGATTCTTCCGCATGAACTGGCGGCAGCCGTCTTCGAGTACCTTCCCCTGCCCGAGCAGGAGAAGCTGTTGCACGCACTGGGCGACGCAGAAGTCGCCCGGATTCTGAATGAAGTGGCTGCCGATGACCGGACTGCCCTTCTGGAGGAACTGCCGCCCAAGGTCACCCGCCGCCTCATCAGCCTTCTTTCGCCTGAGGAACGGAAGATTGCCTCCGATCTGCTCGGATATCCGGAACGCTCCGTCGGTCGGCGGATGACACCCAACTATGTTGCGGTTGAAGAAAGTTGGACCGTGGGCGAAGCCCTGGAACATCTCCGCCGGGTGGGAGGTGAGCACGAGAGGATTACCCTCAACCAACTGTACGTGGTTGACCGCGATCGACGGTTGATCGACTGGGTCCGGTTGCAGGCCCTGGTCACGGCGAGTCTCGCCCAGCAACTCGCTGATTTACTGGAAGGAAGCAACCTGGCGCTCAAGGCGACCGAACCACAGGAAACCGCCGTCGTCGCCTTCAAAAAATACGATGTGACCATCCTGCCGGTGGTGGACGCCACCGGGGTGTTGCTGGGGGTGGTCACGGTCGACGACGTGCTGGATGTGGCCGAACGGGAAAACACCGAGGACATCCAGAAATTGGGCGGTATGGAGGCCCTAGATGGCCCGTACCTGGATATCGGGTTGCTGGCCATGGTCCAAAAACGGGCGGGATGGCTGGCGTTGTTGTTCATGGGCGAAATGCTGACGGCGACCGCCATGGGCTATTTTGAGAAGGACATCGAGAAGCTCGCCGTGCTGGCCACCTTCCTGCCGCTGATCATCTCGAGCGGCGGAAATTCCGGTTCCCAGGCCACCTCCCTGATCATCCGGTCGCTGGCCGTGGGGGATGTCACCGTCAGCGAATGGTTGAGAGTTTTGAAACGGGAGCTGATTGCCGGAACGCTGCTGGGCGTAACCCTGGCGGTCATTGGATTCAGCCGCATTTCTCTCTGGCATCAGCTCCACTTCCACAATTACGGGGAACATCACTGGCTGATTGCCCTGACGGTGGGTGCCAGTCTGATCGGGGTGGTATTGTTCGGGAGCCTGATTGGGGCCATGCTTCCCTTCCTGCTGCGAGCGGTCAAAAAGGATCCTGCGGTGGCCTCAGCCCCGCTGGTGGCCACGCTGGTCGACGTCACCGGTCTGATTATCTATTTCTTCATCGCCCGACTGCTGCTCCACGGGATTGTCCTGCCGCCGTCGGATGGCTAACGTGCAGGGAATCCGTTCCCGTTGACTTTCAATTTCATGAGTTCGCCCTACTCCACCCGCTATTATGAGGCCCTGAAGGAAGATTC
>CAIPFS010000659.1 GCA_903864375.1 uncultured Verrucomicrobiota bacterium | reverse complement strand
GGTGCGGCGGATGATGTCCTCGTATTTGTCGTGGGCACCGTAGACATGAAAAATCAGAAGGTCGGGCTGGAACGGATAGAGGTCGGTCTCCGCCGTTTTCACCAGCAACTGGGAGGCGAATCCTGGCAGGGATCGATTCTCGATGATCAGGTGGGCTGCGGGGAAACGTGCGCGTAAATCGGCCGCAACAATCTTCCACCAATCCTGGTCAGTGATGCTTTGGCCGTAGAAAAGAATACGAACCGTATTCCGATGATTGGGAGTGCTTTCGGACAACAGCCGCATCGTGCGCTGAAGATTGCGTCCATAAGTATTGGTGTCTCCGAGGGAGCGGGGTGGCGGGAAATCCAGGGCGAGGAGCCTGCCAGCGGTCAGGACCAGAAGAATCCGGGTGAAAATCCGTAGGATGGTCATAGGGCTGGATGACGGAATCATTCCATCACCCCCCTGAATGGACTTGAACCCGGGTAAAATGCAATCAACTCCCTGAGTTCCGGATGCCGCAGCCAAAGCGATCCACCGAAGAGAGCGCAAGAATCCAATGCCACCAGGTAAAGGTCCTCCGCCGACCGGCGGATGGGCAGATTTTGAAGTCGTGAGACATTCAGCCTGTCATTGGTGAAGTCATTGAACGCACGGACGCTCCAGACACTGATCGATGGGGATGCTCGGACATGCGAAACCATTGAAACATTTTTGCCGGAACCCTTTTGAAACTCGGGCTAAACGAAGCGCTAGCGACTGGGTTTGGGAGGTGGTTGCGGCAGTTCCCCGCTCCACATGCTGTGTGGAGCGGGGATTTTTTACCCATCTATGTCTTCCAAGGAGACTCGCAGATTTCCACAGATGCAGAATAGGCCTGTGGGCGCCTGGGAAGGTGATCCGAACCGCCGCGGCTCACCAGGAGGTTCGACCTACCGTGGCTTTGGGAATTATCGATGCATATCATTGAATAGCAAATACATTGGTAGGGCTCCGATCTTGCCGAGCCGCGCCGGTTCAGACTATGTCCATTCCGAACGGTAGCATCCGTCCGGGGGGGCAAAAGCGGGGGGACGCCGCTTCCACTTCGGCGACCTGTTCCGCGCAGACGAGGCCAAAGGGCCGTCTGCAGGACTTCGACTTTCGCCAGTAAGCTGGGTGCATCTCGAGCCATCGCTCGAAAGGAGCGTTCTCGCTTTTGAAAATCCATCCTGGTAATGTGCAGAAATGAAGGCGCTACGCTGGTCTCTATTCCTTACGATGAGCCTGTGGACAGGCTGGGCAGAGGATTCCATCGGAAAAATTCCCCGGTTCTCGATCGAATCATTGGATCGGTCGGTCGACCCCAAGGCGGATTTCTACCGGTTTGCCTGTGGAAATTGGATGAAGACGAATCCGGTGCCCTCGGACAAGGCCCGATGGAGCGGATTTGAAGAACTCCAACAGCTCAACTGGAATCAGATTCACGGAATTTTGGAATCCGCCGCCTCGGCCACCGCTCCTTCGGCCGCGGTTCGGCAGGTGGGCGATTTTTTTGCCGCAGCCATGGATACCAACCGGATCGAGGCGCTTCGGTTCGCGCCCATCGAGCCGGTACTGCGGCGGATCGACCGAATCGAGACCTTCACCGACCTCTTCCGGGAACTCGCCAGCCTGCATGAGATGGACGTCGCTGGCCTTTTTGCCACGGACGTTGAGGCGGATGCCAAGAATAGCGGCTTCTACGCATTGAAGGTTCGCCAGGGTGGATTGGGACTGCCCGACCGGGACTACTACCTCTCTGAAGGATTTGCCC
>CAIPFS010000658.1 GCA_903864375.1 uncultured Verrucomicrobiota bacterium | reverse complement strand
CACTATTCGACCACCCGCATCTTGATGGCTTCGACCAACCGTTCGCCCGCCGTCACGGTCGACAAAACCACGGCAATGTCGCCCCGCTTCAGCCGGCCCTGCTGCACCAGCTTTTGGATGGCGCCATCGACCGTTTTTTCCGGATGGTCGTGGAAGAACTCGGTCACTTGCGGAACCACCGATCGGCACAGGTTCAGCGAGTCAGCGGTCGGCCAGCGGTCGGTGAAGGCATAGATGGGCGAATATCGGGGTCTCAGCCACGAGGCGTAGCGGGCCATGTGGCCCCGGCGGGTAAAGACGATCATGGCGGCGGCACGAAGTTCATTCGCCAGCAGGACGGCACTTTTCACCAGTTTCTGCCGGGGGGAGGTCAGTTCGGCGGCGCCTTCGTATCCGGAACCGCCGCTGCGCTCGGTGCGCTGCGCCACCTTGTCCATGACTTCGACACAACCAAGCGGGTATTTTCCCACCGTGGTCTCCCCGCTCAACATGATGGCGTCGGCCTGCTCAAACACGGCGTTGGCAATGTCGGTGATTTCGGCCCGCGTGGGCATCGGATTGACGATCATGCTTTCCAGCAAATGGGTGGCCACGATGACCGGACGCCCGATTTCATGGCATTTCTTCACGATCCGCCGCTGGATGATTGGCAGTTCCTCGTAGGGGCATTCAATTCCGAGGTCACCGCGCGCCACCATGACGACATCGGAGGCCAGGGCAATCGCCTCGAAATGGTCCACCGCGAACTGATGCTCGATTTTGGCGACAATCCGTGGCTGATGCGGGCTGTGAGCAATGAGCGCCCGCAGTTCCTCGATGTCCTCCGGATCCCGCACGAAGCTCAGGGCGATAAAGTCGACGCCGACCTCCAATCCCAACGCGACATCCGCCACATCCTTGGGCGTCAGCGCGGGCAGCGATACCCGGACACCAGGAAGATTGATGTGCCGACGGCTCCCCATCCGGCCTTCGGTCAACACCTCGCACTCCACCCGGCGTTCGGACTTTGAAAGAATCCGCATTTTGATTTCGCCATTGTCGATGACGATGGTCTTGCCGACCTCCACGTCTGCTGCGAAGCCGTCATAGCCGACTCCGGTCCATTTAACCCCTTCTGACGGGTCCACTGTTTCGCCCTGGAGCGTGAAAATGAAGCGGTCCCCGGGATGCAGGGGAATGGGGACGGCCACATCCAGTGTGCGAATGGCAGGTCCCTGGGTATCCAGGAGGACACCGGCGCTGATCTTTCGCTTCTGTGCTTCCGCCCGGAAATCTTTGACCACCTGCCGGACCCAGTCCGGCTTGGCATGGGACAGATTCAACCGAACCACGTTGACCCCTGCATCCAACAGGCGGCCGAGCATTTCGGGTGAATCGGTGGCCGGGCCGAGGGTGGCGATAATCTTGGTCTTGCGCATGAGGTCTGGTGTTGGGTGCCAATGGGATCGGCTCTGACCGATCCCAACTGATCCATGGTCTAACCCAACCCACCGGGAAAATCGACCAAAACATCCATCCTCAGTGATCCTGGCCTGTTGGAAGACCCCTCGGCATCGCCGTTCAGTTGGCGACCAGGGTGGAGGTCGCCAGGTCGACCGTGACCACGTCGAATTCCGACTGCTGCAATCCGGTGCCGTCCAGCAGGTGAAAGGCGATTCGCAGTTGTGTGCTGTCGACCGCCACCCGCAGGTATCCGAAGTTGGTATCCTGATATTTTTCCAGGATCAGGCCGGAGCTCTGCACGGCCGGGTTGACCTCCAGGTAGGTGGTATTGGTCCCGAAGGCAGGTTCGGGAGAGGGCTGACCTTGGATCGCATGAACCACAGGATTGATGTGGTGGCCACCACTGCCGCACACCACAAACGGAACCTGCCGGGTTTTGCCGCCGAGCGTCACGGTGCGGGTATAGCGCTGATAGTTGTGGGCGTGACCAGAAAGGAAGGCATGAGGATAGACGCCCACCGCCTGACAAATGGTGTCGATCTGGCGGAGCATCGCCGTGCTGCCGCCGTGGGCCGCAGCGGAGGCTGTGCCACCGGGCGGAGTGTAGCTGAAGGGGGGATGATGCACAGCGATCAGGACCGCACCGGCATAATGTTCATCGCGGACCCGCTGCAACTGCGCCCTGAGATAGTCCAATTGAACGTCGGGAACGTTCGGCCATTTCCCCCCTTCGCTCGACAAAACGCCCGGGTCTTCGAGGCTGTTGCTGAACAATCCGATGACGCGAACAAAAGGTGCGTCCAGAGTGAAGTATACCCCGGGCTGGGTCATGGCAGTCCGGTGCAGGCCGGCTGCCTCCATGGTGATTTCCGGCTGCTGGGCACAGAAATTGTGGGAAAAGATTGTCAGCGGGATTTCCTCCGGCGGCGTTCCCGGAATGATGAAGGAGTCGTGGTTGCCGGGAATGGCGAGGATGGGCAGCGGATAATTCCGGAACGGTTCGTAAATCTGGTCGTAGTAATACTTCGACTCGCTGAAGTTGTAGACAATATCCCCGAGGTGGAACAGGAAGCTGGGGCGGTCCGCCGGCTTCGATTGGAAGACATCGGCCGTCAACTGGTCTGCAACGTGAATCTCCTCCGAATAACCATTGCCGCTGGAAGCCCCGGTATCGCCCACGGCATGAAAGATGATCTTACCCTGGTGTTGGATGGCCTGAACGGTTGAAGGACCCCGTGCCCCGTAGGCGGTGGCCAGGGGATAGACCTCGCCGACAGCGGCCCGGGAAGCAGGAAAGGAGACGGTGTTAGTTTGAAGCGTGTGCCCCAGTTTTTGATACAGCGCGCTATCGGAGGGGTGCGGGATCAGGAGGTGGGTCGGGTCGGGAGAAGCCACGCCTTCGTTGAACACCGGCTGCCCGAAAACAGGCTGGGGGATGGGAACCGGATGTGGCCGATGACGCCGATGGGTGGTGTGAGAAACCGATTCGGATGAGGGAGGAACGGGGGACATGGGGATTTGATTCCGGTGGTGGAAGTCGGAGACGGACAGTTTAAGAGGAATCTGCAAGCGAGGCTGCCCCCGGACAAGTGACAAGCGTGTGTCGGTTCGAATTTTACCCTGGGGTCCGAAGCGGAGCCATAGTTGCCAGGGGTGTCACTGGCGCCGAACGGGATTCGTTGTAAATGGCTGAAGGCCGCTTGCTTGTTTGCCGGGTAATCGTCGTCGAAAGGGTGTCCGGAGCATTCCCGGGAGCTGCCGCCATTCCGACTCCTGCCATCCGTCCAAGCCCAATTGAATGGTTTCCGGATTTGGATGAAGCCGGAAGGAACCTAGAACGCGGTCCCATACGGAAAGGAAACTGGAATAATTGGAATCTGTTTCGGGCTGCCATCGGGAATGATGCACCTGATGCATTCCGGGGGTGACGATGATCCACCGCAGCCAGCGATCCTGGCGTTCGCTCAGCCGGAGATTGGCATGATGAAAGAGAATCACCGGCAGCGAGAGGGCTTCGTAGAGCAATAGCTGGGGAGCGGACACGCCCAGCAACGGCAACACCAGCAGGCGGGCCAGGAACGAAAATCCAATCTCCAGCGTGTGGAATCGGACGCCCGAAGTGACATCCATGTCGGCGTCCGCGTGATGCACGGCATGGAATCGCCAGAGCCAGGGGACTTGATGATTGATGCGGTGCCAGAGGTATTGCCACAGGTCGATCAACAAAATAGCCGTCACCCACCGGAACCAGGTCGGGTCCCCGAGGGCGTCCAGCAATCCCCAATGACGCGACTCAGTGAACTCCATGGCGACCACGAGCGCGGCCCCGCATGCTTGAAAGACGACGGCGTTGATCAAGGCCAGTCCGAGATTCGAAACGCCGTGGGTGAGACGGCGCTTTCGCCCAAGGTGCAACGGGAGCACGCCTTCCAGCGTCCACAGGCAGACCAGCACCATGGCTGCGATGAGATGGGGAGGCTGGCGGGACAATGGGACATCGATCGACATCAGGCTCTAGGGCATCAGATCCGGGAGGAGGGAGGCTGGAGTGGGGTTCGACGCTCGGCGATCCGCGATCCACCCCCGTTCGCCCGGTAACATGATCCACCTTCCTGGTTCGATCAAACCTTGGAATTGGCCCGCCAGAGCAGCCAGCCTCCCAGCCCCTGGAACAGAAAATTCGGTGCCCAAAGGATCCAGCCTGGATGCCATTCGGGGCGGGTTTCGAGTGACTGACCGACGATGAGGAAGCTGTAGTAGACGAGGACCAGCAGGAGGGCAATGGCGACTCCCGTGTTGGTTTCGCGTCGATGCGCACGAATGCCCAGCGGAATGCCCACCAGGGTGAACCCGATGCAGGCGAACGAGAAGGATACCTGGCGCTGCAACTGCACGTCGACCGGGGTGAGGGCCTGTCCCGCCTGCTGACGCTCCCGCCGGACTGCCATCAACTGGCGGAACGTCATGTCGCTGATCTTGACCGGGGCCCGGTCCCTGGCCAGGGCGGGCAGGGGTTCGGTATATTTTTCGTAGGCCACGGTCCTCCATTCCCCCTCCGTCCAGATGAGTCCCTGAAGCTGATGAAGTACCAGGGCCTCACCTCCGCCCGGCTGGGATTCGATTTCTCCCTCGGGAGCCCACACATCCAGATTGCGGATCAGGTTGGTGACTCCGCCTTCCACCTGGTTGGTGAGTCCATAGATGAGGATTTCGTGGAGCTGGCGTCCGCGGACTTCCCGGGCGTAGAGAGTCAGGTTGTTGCCAATGTCGATGAAGCGTTCCTCGGCGATCATCCGGGACCCCACCTCCCGGATGATGGAATCCCGCAGATCGGTGAAGGCGGCCCGGCAGCGGGGTGCGACATCGAGGTTGAACCATCCGCACAGGGCGCTCATGACCACCGACAGTCCCAGGACCGGCGCGACCCAGGCAACCAGGCTCACCCCGCCATTGCGAACGGCTGTCAGCTCATGATCAGCACTCAACCGGCCAAAAACGAGGAGGGTTGCCGTCAGGAACGCCATGGGCAGGGAGAAGGCCAGGACGAACGGAATGAGCAGGCCGACGGCCTTGAGGACAAGGCCGGCGGTGGCCGACTGGGAGGTCAGAAGTTCGAGGACTTCCTTCAGGACACTTCCCAGCAGGAGCAGGGTGGTGAACACCGCCACCGTGACCCCGAGGGTGGCGATCACCTGCCGGAGCAGATAGGTGTGGAGGGTTCTCATGGCATCGGAAGGCCGATGGTTTCCTTTTCCGCCCCGAATTGAAGCTCATACAGACGGCGATACGCACCATCGCGGGCGAGCAGTTGCGGATGAGTCCCGGATTCGACAATCCGCCCCTCATTCATCACCACGATCCGGTCGGCGTGCTGGATGGTCGACAGTCGATGGGCGATGCACACCGTGGTGCGACCCTTCATCAACTCGTCGAAGGCCGCCTGGACCTCCCGCTCCGACTCGGTATCCAGGGCACTGGTGGCCTCGTCGAGTAGCAGAATGGGGGCATTGCGGAGACTGGCGCGCGCAATGGAGATCCGCTGACGCTGGCCGCCCGAAAGATTTCCGCCCCGCTCTCCCACCACAAAATCAAAGCCGCCGGGCTTCTCCAGGATGAAGTCGAGGGCATGGGCTGCCCGAGCCGCCGCCGTCACCTCCGCCTCGGTGGCGTCGGGTCTCCCCAGCAGGATGTTGGTGCGGATCGTTTCGTTGAACAGGATGGTTTCCTGGGTCACCACGGCGATCTGATCCCGCAGATCGCCGGTATTCACGTGGCGCAGGTCAACGCCCCCAATCCGGACCGCCCCCTCGCGTGGGTCGTAAAACCGCAGGAGCAGGTTGATGATCGTGGTCTTGCCGGAGCCGCTTTTGCCGACCAGAGCCACGACCTGTCCGGGAGCAATCCGCAATTCCACGTCGTCCAGAGCCAGTGTGTCGCCGTAACCAAAGCGAACATGGTCGAGGTGGATTTCAGCT
>CAIPFS010000657.1 GCA_903864375.1 uncultured Verrucomicrobiota bacterium | reverse complement strand
GGCATGAACACCAGTGACGAACCCAGGTCGGGTTCCTTCAGGATCAAGGCGCAGGGCAGCAGGGCCAGGCCCAGAGCCTTGAGGACGTTTTGAAAGCGTCGCAGTTCCTCCGCTGGACGCGCCAGAAAACTGGCCATGGCAAACAGGAAGGTGAGCTTTGCAAGTTCGGACGGTTGAAAATTGATGGGCCCCAGCTTGATCCAGCGCTGGGCACCGTTGACCGCCGGCAGCAGAAATACTCCGAGCAACATCGGGACGGTCAGCCAGTACCCCACCAGCGCCCATCGGGCAATCCTTCCGTAATCGATGAGGCAAATTCCGGCGACCGACAGGAGACCCACGACAAAGGCAATCAAATGGCCGGTGGAACGGTATTTCCACCAGGGAAGACCCGAGGCCGAATCCGTGTCGGCCGTCACCGAATGGATGAAGGCCGCCCCAATCAGGGTCAGCACTCCGACGGCCAGCCACAGGGGCCAGTCCATTCGTGATTCACGCCGGTTGAGATTGTTGTCGAGCATCGTCAGCCTCCGGCGAATCCCTTGGTCAGGGCCAGTTCCGCATCCTTCAGGTGGCGGTAGATCTGGCGGGCCACTGGTGCACAGGTGCCGCCTCCCGAACCACCGCTTTCAATCATGACCACCACCACGTAACGGGGCGCCTCGAACGGGGCAAAACTGACAAACCAGGTCACCTTGTCTTTCCGTCCGTTCCCCTTGATTTCAGCGGTGCCCGTCTTTCCGCACACCGCGATGTCCGGAAGGCGCGCTGCCTTGCCCGTACCCTGGTCATCCAGGACGTCATCGCGCATGGCAGCCCGGACCAGGTCGAAATACCGGAGGGGTAACTTGATTTCAGACCGAAGTTGTCCCGCCAGGACCCCCTCGGGAGCACCGTCGGAAAACAGGTCATAGGGCTCAATGCGATGGACAAGCCGCGGATAATAAACCCGGCCTCCGTTGGCCACCGCCCCGATGGCCACGGCCAGTTGCAGGGGGGTGACTGTGATCTCCTGGCCAATGCTGACGTTGGCCAGGTTTCCCTGATTCCATCCCCGCCGCGGAATGTCTTCCATCACCGGAAAATCACCAACGGCCTCCTCCCCAATCCCGACGCCCGTCTTCTCTCCCAACCCAAATTGATGGCCCATCCCCAGCAGGCGTTCCCAACCCAGGCGCAGCCCGTAATGGATGAAGTAGGTGTTGCTGGATTTGATCAACGCCCGGCGAAAGTCGTAATCCCCCGGGGGTGCCCGGTCACCAATCGACCGGTTTCCCAGATAGTAAACCCCGTGGCCCGGATCTGCAGGATTGGGTCGAACCGTCACGGTCTCGCTGGGGTCGAGCCCGTTCTCCAACTGCGCCAGGGCGTGAATCACCTTGAAGGTCGAGCCGGGGGCATATTCCCCATAAGTTGCCCGGTTGAACATCGGGCGCTCAGGTTCCTTGTTGTGGAATCCCTCCCAGCGTGCCGTGCTGATGGGCGAAAGAAATTCAGTTGGATCAAATCCTGGCGCTGATGCCATCGCCAGAATGTCCCCATTGATGGGATCGAGCACCACAGCAGCACCCCGTTCGTCACCGCCTTTGACTGTGTTGAGCGCCTTTTCAACCGCCTGCTGCAATGGCAGATCGAGGGTGGTGACCACGTTCCGGCCCGGTTGGGGCGCGGTCAGCAGTTCCTCACTTTGCCGATGGCGATAACCCTGGCTGTTGACCTGGATGGCCTTGGTGCCGGCCGTGCCGCGCAACTCCGTATCGAGCGACCTCTCCAGCCCGATGGCCCCGACAAAGTCGGGCAGGCGATAGTGATAGGTGATCTCTTCGCGGTCTTCATCCGGGTTGTCGTCGCGCTTCAAATGGCCCAGCACATGGGCCGCCAGACTGCCGTACCGGTAACTACGGACAGCCACCTGTTCGAGAGCCACCCCGGGAATCGCCCATGCTTGCTCGGTAATTTGGGCCACCTGGGTGGGATTGCAGTCAGGAATCACTGGAAGCGGAAGGAAACGGCGGTTCAGGTAGTGGGCATGCAGCGCATCCTCACTCAGGAGCAGCCGCGTCCCCAATCGGCTGCCCACGGCGGAGACCGTGTTGCTGACCACCGTATAACGGGATTGACGTTGAAGGAGCTCCAGGTCGCCCGGGGTCAGGCGGACTGATTTGTTTCGGTGCCTCAGCCGGTTCCAAAGACCCGTCAGCCAACCGTCCTGGTCGGAGGAGGCAAGAGCCGCCTTGCGTGCGGAAATCAGTTCGCGCTTTTCGCGGAGGTATTCCGCCTCGAATTGAGGCCTGAGTTCGTCCAGATAAATGTCCAGTCGGTACCGGGGAGTATTTCCGACCAACTCCCGTCGATTGTGGTCGAGAATCCGTCCCCGAAGCGCCGGCATCCGCACGGATTTGAAGCTTTGGGTTTGCAGGCTCGCTCGATAGCGGTCCGAACTGATGACCTGAACCCTCCAGAGTTGTCCGAGGATCAGGAGCAACCCTCCGAGCACTCCCCAGGCGAGCATTCGCAGGGCGCGGTCCCCTTTATTGAGTTGGTCGAAAATCATCATATTCCCGGTTTACCACCCTTCAGTTCCGCCCCCTCTTGATTTGTCGGTCAGGACGGAAACTGCTTTCCACCGGACGCGGATCCCCCAGTACGCGTTCAAGCCAGTCAAAGATGGCGAAGCAAACCGGGCAAGCCATGGCGTTGAACAGGCCGCTAAACACCAATTGCCAGCCGGTGACCCATCCCGACAGGACAGGACGGTCGGTGATCGTCAGCAGCAGCAGCGTCGCCAGCGGGACAAAGGTGCCGGCGGCCAGTCCAAGAAAAATCCGCGCATAGGTCTGATCGCGCAGGATGAGATGCTGCCGCGCCTGAATGGCCATTCCGAGAGCGAGGAGCGGCAGGTAGTGAATACCCAGTTTCATCGGGGAAAGGGAATCCAGGCCCAACCCTGCGACGACCGCCAGCCCGAGGGTGACGAGCGACGAGTGGGTGAGAGCCGCATGGACAATCAATGCCGGGACCAGACTGGGTGCCAATCCCAGCCACTCCGTGAGGGTGGGGAATTGCGTCTGGACGAAAATGGCCAGCCAGACGGCCACGTAGAGCAGGAGGACGGGTAACCAGTTCATGGCGTCAACACCCACACTTCCTCCAGGCGATTGAGTTGGGCCCCGAGTTTCAAGCGCGCCTCCGTTGACAAGCCACCGTCGACCGATCGGGTATCGATGATTTGACCGACCGGAATTCCCTTGGGAAAAACACCGCCATTTCCAAGGGTTGTCACCGATTGCCCTGCCATCGCGGTCACGCTGTGTTGCAGGGTTCGCATCGTGACCATGCCGTCACCCAGTGTTGCTGAACGCGCTTCCAGGATGGTCCCAGGCTCCCGGGTCTCGTTAATCACCACGGAAACACCGCACTCCGGGTCTCCGATGAGTGCCACCTGGGAAAAGGTCGGTTGAACGGAACGGATGCGCCCCACCAATCCTTCGGGGGTCATGACCGTTTGATTGACCTGCGCACCCTGAAGGCTGCCGAAGTCAATCAGGACGCTCCGCCACCAGGTGGTCGGTTCCCGCCCGATGACCCGGGCGGCCCGCCCTTTCCACGGAGCACGACCCTGCCAGCCCAGCGTGGTTCGGAGACGGCTGTTTTCCGCGAGCGCATCGGCAGACTGGGCGGCTGCCAGTTTGAGTTGTTGATTCTCGCGTTGAAGCCGCTCGATTTCCCGGATGAGGGTCGAGCGGGTCAGCAGACCATAGCTGGCTTCGTCGGCCGCTGCGGACGTGAGCGGGAGGGTGCCGGAGACGACGGGGGCCT
>CAIPFS010000656.1 GCA_903864375.1 uncultured Verrucomicrobiota bacterium | reverse complement strand
TCCCGAATCCCCGGAGGCCCAGTCCGTCGGTCGCAAGTTGCTGCTTCCACCGGGGCCCAACAATCCGGTGGGAGTGGCCTGGATTGGATTGGATCGCCCCGGATATGGAATTCACGGGACTCCCTCGCCCGAACAAGTGGGGCGGACCGAGTCGCACGGTTGCTTTCGACTTGCGAATTGGAACGCCGATTACCTGCGCCAGATGGTCCGGGCGGGAACACCGGTCATGATTGAGCCGTAGGAAGTGGTCGAAGCGGAAAGGCGAACGGGAAGGTGAACTGGAAAGGGGATGAATGGGGTGAAACCCAGAAGCTGTCGGAAGAGGGTTAGAAGGCCAGAGGGCCAGGGTGGCGGGACCATTGAAAAACCCGGCGACCCTGACCGCAGAGCCACCGGGTTGTGTGAGGAACTGAAGGGCGAAAGCCCTGACAACAACTACCCGTAACCTACGAAGAGAGGGCGCGTCGGGTCAATCGTAGAATGGCAAAAAGGAGAGAGTTCACCTAAACGTTACCGATCACGGAAGTAAGAAAAGCCGATGCCCCACAGGATCGCCAGCAACAGACTGAACAAGAACAGGAATCGGACCAACGCCTTCTTTCGCTCCCGACGCAGCACCGGCAACCCGTCGATGCTTCCCGCCGCCAGCATTCGGATCATTTGCCGGTTGTACCCGGTCGGCCCGGACAGAAAACGTCCCATCCGGCGAAGGCCCCCGATCAAGTCAAACTTTCGGAGACCTTGTTCATTGAAATAGGCCCTGGGGTTTCCATCAGCTGGAGCCCGAGGGGACGCCGCCGCTGGTGGGGCCGGGGCCTTGGGGGGGTCGGGTGGACCCTTTGGGAGCGGATGGCGGAGACGGACGTTCCGGGGAGGCAAGTCGGCGCAGGTCCACCTCCAACTGTTCGAGTTGGCGGCGCAGCTCCCGCTCGCGCTCCTGGAGGGGATCGTTCGACTTGCCAAAGCGGGCCATTGAAGCCGGTTTCTGAGGTCCGATAGCCAACGCCTCTAGATTTTCCGCAACAGGACGGCAATGGCTGCCGCCACGGCCAGCAGGGCCACCGCCGCCAGCGGCCAGGTCAGGGCAAATCCGATTCGACAGAGTTGCGCCAGTGGCAGTTCCACCAGACGGGACACGGGTGATGCATTCCCTTTCTCCTCCTCGGGCAGTCTTCCCTCGAGTTGTGGCCATTTGAGACGGGCGGCGTTCAACTCCATCCGGGCATTTTCCACAATGGCCAGCCCCCGGGAAAGCTCCTGTTCCCAGGTTTCCGCCGTCCAGCCCTCTTCGCTCAACGGTTCGATGCTCGCGACGGCGGATCGAATTCCCTCCAGGCTCCGGGCCACCTGTTCCGCCAGGCGGCGGGCGTCCAGCTCCGATTTTTCGAGCACCGTCAATGCCCGGGTCAATTCATGACGCATCTCACCCAGTCCCTGGGTGAACTCCGCCCTCCGGCGCCGCCGTTCCTCGATGGCGACGATCTCGCGTTCAATCTGCTCATGGGACTCCCGCAGTTTGGCGAGTTGCTGCTGGGCTCCGGTCAGACGGGAATCCAGTTCCTCGCGGGTGGGAGCCGGACCGGTGTCCGGTGTCCTCCGGCGCTCGGAATCGGTGTCAACAAAATCTGTATTGTCAAATGCCACGCCGCAAACTTGCGCTGTCGCCGCCCTCTTGCCAACGGTCATTTGCACTCCGGTGCAGGAACCGGAAGGGATCAACCCCGGGGCCCGCGAATGGAAACCCATCGATGGGAGCGGGCGCTGCGGAGGATCGCCTCGCACAACCGGACTTCGTCATGTCCATCCTCCACCGTCGCAAACGGGACTGGTGCCGGACGTTGACCGGCGAGGTACTGGTAGATGGCCCGGTAATGCATTTTATGGCTGTCGGGGAATCCCTCCGGATGGCCTCCGGGATAGTCGGTGAATCCCGAAACATCGGTATCGAATCCAGCGGTTCCCCGTTGAAGAAGCTGGTTGGGCTGGTCCCGGTGTCCCACGTGGATTTCATTGGGCTGCTGCAAATCCCAGCGGACACTGGCCTTCGTTCCGTAAATCCCCACCGCCAGACTGCATTTCCAACCGGCAGCCACCTGGGAAACCGCGACATTGGCGTGAACTCCATCGCTAAACCCGTGCTCCGATTTTCCAAATTTCAGCAACAGGCTGGCGAAATCCTCCGTGTCCACGGCGTAGGGCACCAGCGTTGAACGATCCACGGCGGCAAAGGTTTTGACCGGGCCGGTGGGACGAAGGCGGGTTTGATGAAAGGTCTCGAGAGCGGCAAAAACCGAGCTCACCGGGGAACCAAGCACAAAGGAAACGGTGTCCAGCCAATGGGTTCCGATGTCCCCCACCGCACGCAATTTTCCACCTTCATCGGCCTGGATGCGCCAGTTGAAATCCGTGTCGTGGAGCAGCCAATCCTGAAAGAAATGTCCCTGGACGTGGATGATCCTCCCCAGATCACCGCGCTGGACCATGGCCCGCATTTGAAGCACGGCCGGAAAGAAACGGCACATGTAGTTGACCGCCAACAGCGGCCCGGATGGACCCGCCCGACGGACCGCCCGAACCAGCCGGGCGGTTTCCCGGGAATTCATGCCCAACGGCTTCTCGCAAACCACATGCTTCCCGGCTGCCAGAGCCACCAAAGCCTGTTCCACATGCACCTTGTTCGGTGAGGTGATGTGAACGACGTCGACGCGTGGCGAGCGGCAAAGGGCCGCATAATCGTAATCCCCGTACACTTCGGGAATGCCCAGCGATTCCGCCATGGCGCCGGCGCTGGCGGTCGATCCGCAAATGGCCGTTACCTGGACCCCCAGGCGACGGAGGGCCTCCACATGAACCGGAGCAATAAAGCCGGTCCCAATGATGCCGGCACGAAATGGATGGAGGGGAGTCATTCAGGGGGCGGGAGTCACTCCCGATTCATTTTTCCGCGGGCAGGTCCGCTGCAAGTTCCGCACAGGTGTCGTTGAAGAATCGGACGCACTCCGCTATCTCCGGCAGGGACGTCTCCCAGTGGTACTCGTACTCGATGCAATACGCGCCGTGGAAGTGCTGCCGCTTGAGTTCCTCCATCAACCCGCGCACGTTGGACTTGCCGGTGCCCCAGGGGACATCGTGGGCTTGCGGGTCCTTTTCCGTCAAATCCTTGAAGTGCAGGCAGACCACCCGGCCTTCCAGCAATTTCAGGCATTCCAGTGGATCGAGGCCGGACCGCATCCAGTGTCCCACGTCGGCACAGGAACCCATCAGCGGACTGCGACCACGGACGGCATCCAGTACCGTCTGGGGGTTCCAGTAATGCGAGGGCTTGGGATGGTTGTGGATGGCGACCTTGATCTGGTATTCCTTGCACAACTGCTCCACCAGGTCCAACGCCTCCGGGGGCGGCTCGGCCACGAGCGTGTCCACCCCGGCCTTCCGGGCAAATTCAAAGATCTTCCGATCGGAAGCCTCATTGGTGGTCAGCGACACCACCCCGATATTCACCAATCCGACAATCCCCTTCTCCGTCAACCGCCGTTGAATCCGCCCCCAATCCGACTCCGACATTGTCGTGGTATTCTGGCGCACCTTTCCATCCCAACTGACCGACCCGGAAAGGCTCATGTACCGGAGACCCAGGCCGGCTGATTTGTCGATGGCTTCTTCAATTGGAAAACTCTTTAGCGTGTAGGAATGCATCGCCAGCTTCCAACCCAGACGATCCGCTGGCGAAGTCCCGGCGGCTGTCCCAAGCAGCCCGAGTGAAACGAAAAGGAAAGCGATGGGTATCCACGAAAAACCCGGACCAAAGGCGGGAAGAGGCTTCACGGACAAACTCTATCTCGCGTCCGCCCCGCGACTCCAGTAAAAGAGGCGGTGAACGATGACGAGTTTGCCGGATTCGATCTCAACAGAGCACGCGCTGGGAGTCCCCTGGGAAACGTTGGTTCCGCACCATGTCTTTCCGCTGAGCCATCTTCTCGAAATCGGCGGACCTGAAATCCCCCCGGACTTTGAAGCCTTCTGGACGCACCGGTACCGGGCCGCCCTGGAGGTGCATCCTTCTCCGCAGACGTGTTCATCCACCCACCAGCTGCCGGGAGTCCGCGTCTATGATCTCTGTTTCCGCTCCACCGGCGGTGTTCAAATTCAGGGGTGGCTGACGGTGCCTGCCGACGAACCGGTGTCTTGCGGCCTGGTGGTCGGGCATGGGTATGGAGGACGCGATGGACCGGACCTGTTCCCGGTTCTCCCCAACGCGGCCATTCTTTACCCCTGTTTTCGCGGACTGTCCCGGAGTGTGGTGCCGCCCATTTCCCCGGAACCCCACTGGCACGTCCTCCACGACATTGACCATCCGGACCGGTATGTCCATGGGGGGTGCGTGGAAGACCTCTGGCTGGCCGTTTCTGCCCTCCTGGAAATGTACCCCCAGGTCGAGGGACGCATCGGCTATACCGGCATCAGCTTCGGCGGGGGCATCGGCGCACTGGCCCTGGGTTTCGAACAGCGAATCCAGAGAGCCCATCTGGACGTTCCGAGTTTTGGACATCATCCCATGCGCCTCCGGCTTCCCACATTGGGCAGCGGTGCCGCCCTGCAGCGCGTCTGGAGGGAGGGGCGTCTGCGATTGGTGCCCACCCTCGCGTTGCATGATGCCGCCTGTGGTGCCCGGTTCATCCGCATCCCGGTGCAATGCGCCTGCGCCCTCAGCGATCCGTTAGTGACACCACCAGGTCAGTTTGCCATTTTTAATGCCTTGAGTGGGCCGAGGGAGCTCATTGTTCTCGAGCGGGGGCATGCAGCGGAGGGACCCTTCGGCACTCAGGCCGCCTGGGTGGACCGGAAACGACGGGGGTTTCTGTCGCATTTGTCCGCATAGCCGGTCGTTGGCGGGGCATTGTTGGCCGAATGTGACCTGTTCGGCACCGCTTCGACTGTAAGGTGTCCGGGTTGCCAAGGGACTTCCATACCGTGAAGCGCGAGTATCACAAGTGGTGGAGCCCTCATGTGGGGAGGGAGATGGAACTGCTGGTCTATGGACATGGCGGTCCCAGGCTGCTGGTGTTTCCCACCCGCAAGCACCGATTCCATGAGTATGAAAGCATGGGAATGGTGGAGGTCCTCCGACCCCGGTTGGAGCAGGGCACCCTTCAGTTGTTTTGCGTGGACAGCCTTGATGCAGAAAGCTTCTACGCCCGACACCTCCCACCGCCACAGCGGCTTGTGCGCCATCATGCTTATGAAAAGTACCTCGTCCGCGAAGTGGTCCCCTTCATCCGCAGCGACGCGCCGGCGGCGGAATTGACAACCCATGGGTGCAGTCTGGGGGCCTTTCATGCCGTGAATCTGGCCCTCCACTTTCCGCACCTTTTCCGCAGGGTCATCGCCTTTTCCGGAAGATATGATCTCACTTGGGCCATCGAGCACTTTGACGATCTTTTCAGCGGCTATCGGGATGACGACGTCACCGAAAACACCCCGCTTCAATATCTGGGCACTGTCTCCTGCGAGCGCATTCGGACCCACTGGCGACGCCTCAACATCCAGCTGGCCCTCGGCGATTCCGACCCGTTTCGCCCAAATAATGAGGCGTTCGGTCGCGCACTGGCCGAACAGGGTATCCCCCACACCATTCATTATTGGGAGGGAAGGGCCCATGATCCTGCATCCTGGCGGACGATGGCGGCCCGGTTGCTCGCCGGTTGAGGCACGTTTCCCGGAAGCCCTCTTGACAAAAAAACGGCCAGCCGTCGCACTTGTTTCCATGTGGAACCCCAGCCTCCGCCATTGGACGAAACTCCTCGTTGGAGCCGTGCTCTTGAGCCCGGCACTGGCCTCCGGACGCTGGCCTCAGTACCGGGGTGTGGGGGCGGGTGGGGTGGATACCAACGGGGTGGCACCGGCATCCTGGAATCTGGCGACCCGCTCGAAGGTCCTCTGGCAAACCGCCCTGCCGGGATTCGGACACTCCAGCCCCATCCTTTGGGATGACCGGATTTATGTGACCACCGCCGTCACTCCGGCAAAAGCAGAACTCAAGGTCGGCCTCTACGGGGATATTGATCCGGTCAATGAGAAGGAGACCCACCATTGGCAGCTCATCGCCCTCGATCGCTCAACCGGAGCCGTGGTGTGGAACACCGAAGCCATCACGGCCGTCCCCAGGGTCAAGCGGCATCCCAAATCAAGCCCTTGCAATTCCACCCCGGTCACAGATGGCGCGCACATCGTGGCCTTGTTTGGCAGCGAAGGAATGTGCTGTTTTGATCTTCAGGGGAAATTACTCTGGAAAAAGGATCTTGGACCGATGGACTCCGGTTATTACCAGGTGCCGTCGGCCCAGTGGGGCTTTGCCAGCTCCCCGGTCATTCACGAGGGCAGGGTGATCGTTCAATGCGATGTACAGAAGGACTCCTTTCTGGCCGTCTACGATCTCAACAACGGCACTCTGGTTTGGAGGACCCCGCGCAGCGATGTGCCGACCTGGAGCACCCCCGCGGTTGTTCGCTCTGGCGACACCACCCAAATCGTCGTCAATGGGTGGCATCAAACGGGTGGATACGACTTTGCGACTGGAAAAAACCTGTGGCACCTGGATGGGGGAGGGGATATTCCCGTGCCCACGCCCATCGTTGCCAATGGCCTGATCTATCTGACCAGCGCCCACGGAAAATCCCGCCCCATGCGGGCGATCCTTCCGACGGCACGCGGCAATATCACCCCGGACGAAGTGGGCGACTCCACGGAGACCATCGTCTGGGCACATGCGCGTCAGGGGAATTATATGCAGACTCCCATCGCCGTCGGGAGCTATGTTTTCGGATGTCTCGATATTGGATTGCTGACCTGCTTCGACGGGTTGACCGGCAAAATTCGTTACAGTGAACGGTTGTCGAATGTCGGCGAAGGCTTTACCTCCTCTCCCGTCTCGGATGGGCGAAATCTCTTCTTCGCCAGCGAAACCGGCAATGTCTACGTGGTTCCTGCCACTGGAACCTTTTCCGTGACCTCAACCAACACGCTGAACGAGACCTGCATGTCGACCCCCGCACTCGTCGAGGGAACCCTCTACTACAGGACCCGCAGCCAGTTGGTGGCCATTGGAGCCCGATAGCTCGCGGGAACGGTGTTTATCGTGGGCTAAACTCCCGGGGATCCATTGCGTGCGACAAAATCCCGGGATTGCCTGCAACGCTGGTCTCGGAACCGCTTCCTGCCGGTATTCGCCCGGCGTATGAATTTCCCGGGATGCCGTCCATGACACTGCCAACCCAGCTCTCCCACATCCTGCTCGGTTCTGATGACCTCCAGGAGGCCTATATCGTCGGGGGAAGCGTGCGCGACTGGTTGCTCGGACGCCCCGTCAAGGACTTCGATATCGAGGTGTTTGGGATTTCGGAACAACGGCTCCTGACGATCCTGCGCCGCCACGGTCGGGTGGATTCCGTGGGACGATCCTTTGGAGTCCTTAAAGTCACGGTCTCCAATGGAGAGACCTACGACTTCTCCCTTCCACGCCGAGATTCAAAGGTGGGCTCCGGGCACCTGGGTTTCGAGGTGAAAGTCGAACCAGCCCTTGATCCCTTCACCGCCTCGTCCCGCCGGGATTTCACCATCAATTCGATGATGTGGCATCCCGGTCGTTGCCAGCTTCTGGATCCGCACGGCGGTGAATCCGATTTGCGGGCCGGAATTCTGCGGCATACATCACCCGCCTTCCCCGAAGACCCGCTGAGGGTGCTTCGCGGGATGCAATTTGCCGGACGTTTCCATCTGGTCGGCGCCCCGGATACCCTCGAACTCTGCCGATCCATCCAGTCGACCTATCCGGAACTGGCCCGCGAGCGGGTTCGCGAGGAGTGGTATAAATGGGCCGTTCAATCCACCGTGCCTTCCGCGGGACTCCGCTTTCTCCGGGATTCCGGCTGGCTGGCTCATTTTCCGGAATTGCAGGCCCTCATTGGTCAGGTCCAGGATGCGGAATGGCATCCGGAAGGCGATGTCTGGGTGCATACGCTGCATTGCCTGGACGCGTTGGTTCGGCTTTCGGAATGGGATAAAGCCCCACCCGAGCAACGGTTGGTCTGGGCCTTCGCCCTGTTGCTGCATGACACGGGCAAAGTCGGCACCACCCGGGAAGATTCGAGGGAGGGACGAACTCGAATCGTTTCTCCCGGGCACGAAATCTCCAGCGTTCCCCTGGCTGAAATCTGGATGAACCGGATTGGGGTTCCATTGGGATTGCAGGAGCGGATCCTGCCACTGATTGCCAATCACATGATCCATCGCGCGGAAGTGTCGCCGCGCAGTGTGCGTCGACTGGCACAACGGCTGGCTCCCGCCACGATTCTGGAGCTCACCACGATTCTCACGTCCGATGCCCACGGCCGACCTCCCCGACCAAAGGTTGTTCCCCCGGTGGTTCCCTTGCTTCTCGCCGAGGCGGCAGAGCAGGCAATCACCGTTCGAGCCCCGAAGCCCATCCTTCAGGGGCGGCATCTGCTGGAATGGGGTTGGGCACCGGGACCTCAGTTCACCCCCGTTCTCGCCCGTGCCCTTGAAGCCCAATTGGACGGTGTTTTTAGCGATCTCGAGGGCGCCAGACGGTGGCTGGAGAGCCAGGATCGTCCCGGGGCACCTCGGGAATAAATCCCGGTCCTGCTGCCAGGCCTCGCGCCAGTTCCACCGGTCAGACGTAGAGTGCCTGCTGGAGCTCATGCACCACGACACTCATCAGGTGGTGCCGTTGGGCAACATCCACCGAAAGGCATCTCAGGATCGTTTTTTCAAGTTCGATGGGAATATCGGAATTAATTTCCCGCGGGCGAAGGAACTGGGATCGATTCACCTGAAGCCGTAAGACGTCGTCCGGCGTATCCCCAGGGAAGGGCTTTCTCAGCGTCAATAATTCGTACGCGCTCACGCCCCAGGCCCAGATGTCCGCATGCTGATCCACGGGCTGGCGTTGCAACTGCTCGGGAGCCATGTAACCCGGAGTTCCCGGGTTTCGGTCCAGTTTTCGGGCGGGATTGGGTATCGGTTGGGCCAGGTCGAAGTCAATCAGTCGAAGGCTTCCGTTTCGGGTGAGCAGGACATTCTCCGGTTTGACGTCCAGGTGCATGAAGCCCCGGTCGTGCACGACTTCCAGGGCCGTGGCAAAATCGATCAGGACCTGCGCGATATTGCCCGTCAATACCGGGTCAGCAGCCCCCATCAGGAGTTTGAGGTTCTCACCTTCAACATATTCCATGACCAGGGCCAGCTCACCGTCCAACTTTCCATGTTCGATGTACCCGATGATGTATTGATTGTCCTGGCATGCCCGGAGCGTTTCGCATCCGGTGATAAACCGTTTGCGCTCGGTGAAGGCGAACGTCGAGTTGTTTAACATCAACCGAACCGCCACCTGACTGCCGTCCTCCCGGGTGGCCAGCCAGATTTCAGACATGCCTCCGGCATTGATCCGCTCGTGGAGGGAATATTGACCCAACTTGGCTCCGGGGTGAGACATACTGTACGACTAGACACCTACAGTGCCGGGCTGGCATTGTCGCGGAAAAGATTTCCGAAAAATCGTCGGTCCTGCGCCGGCAGCCACAAACCCGACTCGTCTTTTCCAGGTTGGAACGCTAATTGATCCACGCGATGAATCCTATCCGGGCATGGTTGGTGTATCTGGCCCTGGTCCTGGCCGGCGGGGCGACGCTGGCACCGATGCTGTGGCACGGGGTCCAGTGGGCGATGCCCCAGTCGGCCCTGGCCGGCCAGCCGTTTCATCGATACGTCCATCGGAGCCTGCTGGTTCTCGCGATCGTCGGACTGTGGCCGCTGGCGAAGGTTTTGGGAACGAAGTTTCCCCGGGGCTTGGGCATTCGACTGGGATCCAACCCCGTGCAAAGAGGGTGGATGGGATGGACCGTGGGTCTCGGATCGTTCGGAACCGTGGCGCTCTTGTCGGTGGTCGTTGGAGGCCGTCAATTGCAGTCATCCGCCTCCCCGGTCGAGTGGGCCCGGAAGCTCCTGGCCGCGCTGGCCACGGCGTTGGTCGTCGCAGCGCTGGAGGAGGGGTTGTTCCGGGGGGCGTTGTTGACCTCACTTCGCCGTCGCCACTCCTGGAGCCTGGCCGTGACCTTCAGCAGCGGCCTGTATGCCCTGGTCCATTTTTTTCAGCGAACCCCCGAACCTTCCACCGTCACCTGGCTGTCGGGATGGGCCGTTCTGGGCCGGATGCTGGCAGGATTTTGGGACCTGCCCACACTGATACCCGGATTTTTTTCCCTGTTTCTGGTCGGCTGGATACTGGCTGTGGCAAAGGTCCGGACGGAGGGTCTCGCCGCCAGCATCGGCCTGCATGCCGCCTGGATATTCTGGTTGAAGGCGTACGGATTTACCTTTGTGCCGGGTCCGGCCTCGTCCGCATGGATCTGGGGCACAAGCAAATGGGTGGATGGTTGGGCGACGTTCGCAGTTCTGGCGGTCACCTTGATCTTCATTCAAAGCAGGTGGTTCAAGGCCCGGGGCTTGAATCGAAGAACTGAGCCTGGCGCATGAGGGCCCTGCCACGATGCACGGATTGGCGGGAAGCCGGTTGGGGCTGGCTGTATCCCAATTGGTGTCATCTGTGCGATGCCGAACGGGCCGGGGCGGAGCACGGTTATGTGGGCGAACACTGCCGGGCCGGGGTAAACTATGTCGAACCGCCCTACTGCCAGAAATGTGGTCTTCCATTTCAGGGGGCCCTATCGACCCCGTTTGAATGCAGCAATTGCCGTGAAGAGTCGTTTGATTTCGAATTTGCCCGGGGATCGGTGATCGCGGGTGAAACAGTCCGGCAGGCGCTCCATCAATATAAATACCACCGGGCGCTTTGGATTGAGCCGTGCCTCTCCCACTGGCTGGTGTCCGCTGCATCCCCGGTTCTTGCAAACCAGGGATGGACCGGCATCGTCCCTGTCCCGTTGCATCCGGTTCGACATCGGGAACGGGAGTTCAATCAGGCCACCCGGCTTGCCCGATGTTTGGGAACGGCGCTGGGCCTGCCCGTGTGGGAGGATTGGATCATCCGAAGGGAACCAACACCGTCCCAGACACGACTCAATCGTCGTGAACGGGCCGTCAACGTTCGGGGCGCTTTTGCCGCGACACGAAACGCCTCCGCCACGAACCAGTCCGTGATCATTGTTGATGATATCCTTACCACCGGGGCGACCACCCATGCCGTTGCCCAGGTGCTGATGAAGCTCGGTGCGGGTCGTGTTTGCGTATGGACACTGGCCCGGGCTGTCCTTTGACAGGGCCTGCCAGCGTGGGTATCTGACGTCAGCATTCGGAATATTTTGCGTGACATCACCTTATCAAACGTGGAGCCTCACCTTAGATTATCAGCCTTGGAATCAACGTGACATTCATAATCCGCGCCCATGAGTAGACTTCGAACTCAAGCTTCCTATTGGTTTAAACGCTTTGAGCTTCTTACGCTTCGAAAAGAATGGCCGACGCTGATGGTCCGTAATCATGAGGGGCACTCGGTCGCAAAGGACCGGGAATTTCTGGACCTCTACGACCGCCTGCATGGGCAACGGGTGCTCCTGCAAACCATCAGTGAAGCCTACAATCTTTGGGACCTGTGCCGTTCCACCGGGGAATACAGCAATGCGGATATCGCCGAGGCTGGCGTCTACAAGGGAGGCAGCGCCCGTTTGATGTGCGGCGTTCGAGGTTCCAGAACCCTTCACCTGCTCGATACCTTTGGGGACCATGGCGGCATGCCGGACACCCTGACCGGGATCGATCCGATTCATCGCAAGGGTGATTTTGGTGACTCGAGACTTGAGCGGGTGAAGCAGCTTTTTTCCGGCGAGAAAAATGTCCATTTCTATCCCGGCTTCTTTCCTTCAACGGCCACCCCGTTGACGAATTGCACATTTTCGTTGGTGCATCTGGATATGGATATCTATCGGTCGACTCTGGATGGGCTCATCTTCTTCTGGCCGCGAGTCGTCACCGGGGGCGTCATCATTTCTCACGATTACAGCTGCCTCGGCAATGCGGGAGTCAAGAAGGCCTTTGATGAGTTCTTTGCAGGCCAGAAGATTCCCCGCATCCGGTTGTGGGATACCCATGTCGCCGTGGTCAAACCACCGTCGGGCGGTCTCTAAGCATCCGTCGGAGGTGCAGACAACGCTGAAGCCCCGTCCGCTCCGCCTCGGATTGCGACCCATTCCGCTTCGACTCCACCCGGGCCGAGATGGCCGTTCCGCAGGCCACGCGCCCGGTGCCGATCCATTCCCCCCGGGGCCCATTGAAGTGCTGGGATCAGCGGATGACGCCCGCTCCTGATCGCGTCTGTCCAAACGGACTTTTCATTCAACAGCAAACAGCTCATCCTGCGGCATGGACAAAGATGCGGTGGCTGCAGTCCTCATCGAAATCGGCACATTGTTGGAACTGAAAGGAGAAAATCCCTTCAAAACCCGCGCCTACCATAATGCCGCCAGGACCATCGAGGCACTCACCGAACCGCTGGCCACCATTGTGGCCGAGGGACGTCTGGAAGGGATCAAGGGCATCGGGGATGCGTTGCGCGAAAAAATCACCCTCCTGGTCACCACCGGGCGGCTTCCCTATTATGATGAACTGAAGGCGTCGTTGCCTCCTGGTCTGTTGGAGTTGCTTCAACTCCAGAGCATCGGTCCCAAGAAGGTCAAAAAGATGTATGACGAGCTGGGCGTCGACTCCGTTGCCTCGCTCGAAGCCGCCTGCAAGGCGGGGCGGGTGGCCGCACTCGATGGTTTTGGGGAGAAATCCCAGTCGAAGATCCTGGAGGCGATTGCCTTCCGGCAACAGTTCGCATCGCGGCACCGACTGTCCGATGCCTTGATGGCGGCTGAACCGATCCTGGATGCCCTGCGGCAGCATCCGGACGTGATACGTTGCTCGACGGCGGGAAGTCTGCGTCGATCCAAAGAGGTCATAGGAGATATCGACTTTCTGGCCAGCAGCCGGAATCCGCAGGCGGTGCTCGAATTCTTCGCCGGGCAACCGGAAGTCCAGACCGTACTCGCCCGGGGAGAAACCAAGGCGAGCGTGATCGTCGGAAAAGGAATCCAGGCCGACCTTCGAGTGGTCGCTGATGACGAATTTGCCTCCGCTCTCGCCTATTTCACCGGCAGCAAGGAGCACAATATTGTGATGCGTCAGCGCGCCATCAGCCGGGGACTCCGACTGAATGAGTATGGGCTCTTTCGGGCCTCTTCGGAGACCCGGGACCCGGCGCTCAGAATCACCTGCCCGGATGAGGAGTCCATCTTCAAGGAACTGGGTCTGAGTTATATTCCTCCCGAATTGAGGGAGGACCAGGGGGAGTTCGTCGCTGCGGAGGGGAACCGGCTTCCACGATTGATTGAATGGACCGACCTGAGAGGGTCGCTCCACAATCATTCCGATTGGTCGGATGGTCGTGACACGTTGGAAAATATCATTGCCCGTGCCGAGGACCTGGGTCTCTCCTATTGGGCCATCACCGACCATTCGAGGGCTTCCTTTCAGGCCAATGGACTGGATGTGGCCCGGCTCCGGCGTCAACGGGAAATCCTCCGGCGCCACAACGATGAACTGGCCAACAAGGGACATGACTTCCGATTGCTCACCGGGTCGGAAGTGGACATTTTGAAGGACGGGCTGGATTTCGACGACGAAGAGCTGGCCCAGCTGGATGTCGTGGTCGCCAGCCTGCATGTGCCGTCGAGTGACGAAGCAGAAAACACCCGAAGACTCATCCGGGCCGCCGAAAATCCCTGGGTGCACATGATCGGCCATTCCACGGGGCGCCTCCTGCTGGACCGGGATGCCTATAAATTGGATCTGCCCGCCCTCATCGATGCCTGTGCAGCGACCGGGACCTGGATTGAGCTCAATGCGGCACCCGCCCGGCTCGATATGGACTGGCGTCACTGGCATGCGGCGCGGGATAAAGGAGTGCGTTGCGTGATCAATTGCGACGCCCACCGCCTGGATCATTTCAACTGGCTGCGTCTCGGGGCGGGTATCGCCCGGAAGGGCTGGCTGACCAAGGCGGATGTTATCAACACACTCTCCCTCAGTGAGTTGCGCGTCGCATTGCTGGCAAAGCGGAAAAAAATGGGCTACGCCTGAGTCGAAGGGTCAGCCTCAGCTATTTCGGTACCACGACACTAGGACTGGTCAGCCGACCGGTTCTTTCCGATGATGAAGTCCGCATGTCGATGCTTGCTGAAATTGAATCGGTGCTGGCCGAGGCCCGCGTTGCGCTGGAAACCGCATCCAGCCTGCCCGCACTTGAGCAGACAAAAGGGTCCTATCTGGGAGCCGAAGGACGCTTTACCGCTCTGATGAAGCGGTTGGGCGGGATCCCCAAGGAGGAGCGCCCGGCCTTGGGCAAGGCCGTCAACGCAGCCAAGTTGGAGCTTGAAGGCATCCTCGCTGCCGCCCGGGAGCGGTTGGAACTTCGGGCCTCGATGCCCCGCCATCCGACAGACTTTACCCTGCCCGGACGCCGGCGTGGGCTGGGTCACTGCCATCCGCTGACCCAGGTGACGGAGGATATTGTCCGGGCCTTCCGCCGACTGGGATTTGCCGTGGCCGACGGACCCGAGGTTGAAGACGAATATCACTGTTTCGACGCACTGAATACGCCGGCAGACCATCCCGCGCGGGATTCCCAAGACACCTTCTACCTCGAGCACCCCGGTCGCCCCCTCCTCCGCACCCACACGAGTTCGGTGCAAATCCGGGTCATGAAGAGTCAGCCGCCGCCCATCCGGATTGTTGTTCCCGGGCGGGTGTTTCGCCGGGACAATGCCGACGCGACTCATAATCCGACGTTTCAACAAATCGAGGGACTGTACGTCGACAAGGGGGTCACCGTCGGTGATTTGAAGGGAACCGTCGAGGCGGTGTTCCGGGACCTGCTCGGCGGTGATGTCCGGTTGAGGTTCCGTCCCCACTACTTCAGCTACACCGAGCCAAGTTTCGAAATCGATTTTTCCAACGCCCTGGTCAAAAAGTTGGGGAAGGAATGGCTGGAGATTGCCGGCTGCGGCATGGTGCATCCTCAGGTCTTCGAGAATGTCGGACTCGACCCCGAAGTGTGGACCGGATGGGCATTTGGCTTCGGCATCGAACGGATTGCCATGATCCGTTACGGCGTGAACGACATCCGCCGCTTCTACGAAAACGACCTCCGTTTCCTCCAACAGTTTTAGCTCTGTTTCTGATCGAGGCCCACGGGCTGGCCGAAAAAACGACAGAGGGACAGGTCATCTGTTGATAACCCGTCCGAAATCCTCGGGCTGCCGGGGATGGAAAATCGGCGCGCGATCCGGGGTCGGTGATGGGTATCCCGCTCGTTGGTTGTTACGCTGGCACGACCTCCGGGGGGCGCTCAGAGACGCGAATGGGAAGGCTGACAAACGGAAGGGCGGCCATATGAAAGCGGCGCCGCAGGGTTTCGATGGTATGGTTGTGGAGCCAGCGGTTCAGCCAGTTCTCGTGTTCAAAGAGCAGTTGGCCGCCGAAATAGACCGAATTCGGAAAGCTGGCGGATACGTCTCCGGCCAGTTCGAGGATGGATTCGATCGGATCTGGACCCAGTTTGGTATAAACAGCCGTTCCAAATCCACGCGCCCGGGCAAAGGCGGCGTACCGTTCGCACTCCTCCTGGACGTGGGTGCGCAATGCCTCGATTTCCGAAAGCCCCTTGAAGTTTCCCGCGTCGACTGCACCCACCTGGAGGAAGACCAGGTTCTTGAAGGAGCCACTGAACAACCGGAGCGCATTCAGGACGGTATGAAGTCCCAGTCCGTTGTAACCATTGACGAGGATGACGGCGGTTCGGCCCTTGGGATCGGGCTTGACCCCGGAATCACCAGTGGCCTGTGAGGCGCTGAGATTGGCGGCATCGACAATGACGTCGAGGCGTTTAAGGCACGATATCACGGACTGGTAGTGGCTTTTGATCGCGAAGGCTGCGGCGACAAGGACGGCAGTGACCACGATGGTCACCCAGCCCCCTTCCGCAAACTTGATCACGCACAGGGTCACGAGGATGAAGCTGGTCATGGCCAGTCCAAGGCCGTTGATCGCCAGTTTGCGCAGCCAGGTGGGGTCGGCATGGCGCTCCTGCCACCAATGACGGACCATGCCGAGTTGGGACATCGAGAAGGTGATGAAGACGTTGATGCTGTAAAGAACCACCAGGAGGTCCACGGAACCCTTGGTGACCAACATCATGATGAACGCCGAAACACCGATCAGCACGACACCATTGCCGGCGACAAAACGATCGCTGAGGTTGGCGAACCGGGTGGGAAACCAGCGGTCGAGGGCCATATTAGCCAGCACCCGCGGACCGTCCAGAAATCCAGTCTGTGCGGCGATGAAGAGAAGAGCCGCCTCGGAAGCAAGTGACACCCAGGTGAACGCCGAGCCGTAGGGTGCGGGCCAGGGAGCAGTCATCGTTTTGAACAATTCTGCGTTCAGTGTGCTTCCTTCCACGGGCTTCACCGCGTACAGGAGATAGGCAATCAAGAGTCCTGCCACGGTCACTCCAAGGGACGCGCCCATGTAGAGCATCGTCTTCTTCCCAGTCTTGACCCTCGGCTCCCGCAGGACGGGAAGTCCGTTACTGACCGCTTCGATTCCCGTGTACGTGCCGGCACCCATGCTGTAGGCCCGCATGATCAGGGCGAGGACGCCGAAGATTCCGACACTGGTGTGGGTGTCCTTGGTCTCCGCCCAGGTGCGGGCTGCAAGTCCGGCCAATTCGGCGGGGCGATCGAAAAAGGAGTAAAGGATCGCCACCGCATGAGTGAGGATGAAGAGGAAAAAAACCGGGGCCCAAAGCATGACAGATTCCTTTACCCCACGCAGGTTCAGGAAGATCAGCACCACCAGCGCCAGCAGGACGGTCTTGAGCTTCCAGCCAATCCAGGCAGCGGGAAGAATGCTGAAAAGGGCGTCTCCTCCGCTTGCCACCGAAGTGGTCACGGTCAGGATGTAATCCACCAGAAGGGCACAACCGGAAACCACACCGGCCTGCGGTGACAGCAATTTGCTGGCGACCAGGTAGCCGCCGCCCCCGGAAGGAAACAATTCAATGATTTGCGCGTAACTGGCACAGATCACGACGATGGTGATCAAGGCAGCGACCACAACATAAAGACTCAGCGTGGAGCGACCACCCAGGGCTTTGAAAATCTCCTCCGGGCCGTAGCAAGAGGATGACAATCCGTCGGCACCGAGACCCACCCAGGCAAAGAGGGCAATCAGTGAAAGATTGTGGAAAAGTTTTTGGTCACCCAGATCCTTCGATTTGCCGATGAAAATCCGTCGAAGGACACCCGCAACACCCTTTTGACTCATACCCAATAAACACCACCTCGCGGCTTCGCGAGTTCACTGGGCATGAACCTGCCCAAAGAACCCCTCCAAGTGCCGAGTGATTTCGGCACACGAAAGCGTGCGTACCAGATTAAGGGAAACCCCAAGACTACCTAAAAAGGTGGCGCAACGGGAAAGCCCTTCCAAATGCCGACGAGGTTAGCTGACGGGCTGGGTCTTGGAAGTGACCTGGCAAACCGGTCTCCCGGCTCACCTGCGCCCCGATCGCGCAACGATGCACGAACTTGGGTCCCCCGTGTCACCCCGCAGGAAGGCGGTGCGACTTAGGCTGCGAACGCCTCAAAAAGACATAAACGTGACGGAATTGTCAAGTAGCACCCGGTCGGAATCCGTCCGTATTCACGGAAGTGCCGTGTTGAAACGGGGTTGGGTAATGAAAATGCGGAAGCCAGGGTCCGACGAAGAATCCCAGGCGGTTTCCATTCCATCGACAGTTCCGTTTCCGTTGATGTCTTCGATATAATCAGCGAAGCCGTCGGCGTCGAAATCGAGTGGCTTTCCAGAACCATCGACAGCGACATAATGGAAACCAATATCCACCGGGCTGGATCCTTCCTTGAGCTGATTGGGCTGGGTGGTTTCCTGATAAAGCCCGGCGGAACCGGCGGACTGGCTCCCGGCATTGACCAGGTTAGCCTGCCCCTGATACCAACGACCCAGTCCGTTCGTCGGTGCGGCATAGTTGAAACTGGAGAGAACCACATCCGATGGTTGCAGGGGCAGCAACTGCCCGAGCCCGTTGGCCCGGACGTAGGCATTGTTGGAGTAGGCGAACAACGGGGGTTGATCCGACCAGACATCCACCGTGTCGAACAGGTTGTCGCGAACGGATGCCTGAGTGTTGAAGGCTCCAGGGAAAAGAAGCAGTGTGCTCTTCAGCATCGACTGGTTGTAGAATGCGAGCGGCATCAATCCCTCCAGGTCCAGATACGACCTGAAAAAGAGGTTGTTTTTGAATGTCAAAGGCGATGCAGGTGCAAGGGGGCTGGCGGAACCCAGGACGATAATGTTTCCCCCGAAAAGCTGGCAGTCACTCCACTTGACCGAACTGAAATTAAATCCCGAAAAATCCCAGTAAAAATGATAACCCTGTGGAGAATTCAGGTAGATCGAAGTAAATCTCAGGGTGACCGAGGGATAGCTGGCGGAAGGGACGTTGGTCATGTAGCCAAGAATCACGGTATCGGAGGGCTGCGGGACTGGAGCGCCGGCGATGGGACCTTCCATCACGGTTGAGGATCGGGTCAGGACATTCATCTGTTGAGCCCAACCAAAACTCGAGAGGGAACTCTTTGCCTGTAGCCAAAGGCAGGAGCTGCCCGCAAACCCGATCGCCACTCCGTCGGCGAGGGTCAGTGTGGCGTTGGTGACAATCAATGGCCCCGTCAATTGATAGTCGAGCACGGGGTAATGATAGCCCAAATCCGGGGTATCCGTATCCCTCTGACCCGTGGGCGTCAGTGTCATAGTTGCGACAACCGGGCTGGTCCATGGGAGAGGGGGATAGGTGGTCATCTGCCGAAAATCACGGGCCAGAGCTGAACTGATACCGGAAACACCGGCATCCCGATAGGGACTTCCCGCCGACAGGTAATGACTGGCGCCCCCCATGGATTGAAACAATCCCGCTGAGGCATTCACCGAGGTTACCGCCACTGGAGTGTACCCACCCGCATTCGTGACATTGACGAGCAGGGAATTGGTCAATTTCAGGTTGGCGGCACTGAACGTACCGTTGGCGTTCATCCAGGCAGCCCCATCCACAGTCAGATGCTCCACCCGGCCCGTTGCGGCCACACCATCAAAGTTCGTCAGAACATTGACGAACAATGCGTTGTGCAATCCGAAGTCGGTCGAAAGCGGTCGAATCCCTGTCCGGCAATTCACCATCTGAAGATGACTCAAATTGTGGCCGGAAGCCTGATTGATCAACAGACCGACGGTGGCGTAGGCAATCCGGAGGTGACCGAGGGAGTAACTGGTGCCGGGAGTTGGCGGTTCCAGGTCCAGTGCGGTTGCCGCGTAGTAGCCTGATGGCGGATTTGTACTCACCTGCTGTCCGACAGTTGAATCATCCGCAGCGGTGAGGATCACCGGTTGGTAAATGTCCCCCAACCAGATGGCAGGGCAGGAAACCTGAATCCGCGCTGAATTGGTGCGCGAAAACTTGATCACCGTGCCGCCTTCGAATGTGACATTGGTTCCGGTCAGCGCGACCGGCCCGGTCACCAGGTAAGTGGAATCACCGGCAAAGGTGAAGTTGGTCAGACTGGTGTTGAGGGTGCTGTAGTCGAGGACCAGACCCCGCCGACGAACCTGTTGAGCCATCAAGGTCGGATCCATGCGGTGAGGCTTCGAATCTATGATGGCAGCGGTATCCGGTCGTAATGGCAGTTGGTGGAGTACCTGCCATCGCCGACCTTCCGATCGGGGAACGGATGCTCCGCCCGGGGCCGTGGGAAGGGACTGGAGGGAGGTTTCGAGTGATGGAACGGCAACAGCCTCCACCAGAAACCGCCGACCTCCATCGACAACCCATTGCTTGGCGACAAACGCCAGACAGTCGGCCTCGCTTCCGAGGACAAATGTTTTCCCAATACCCATGCGCATCGAACCAAAATCCAATTCCTCATCCCAAAGGACTGGGGAGGAGGCCGGATCCGACCGTGAATCCACCCTGGAAACAGGCCGGGCGTGCCGGATCGGTTCTGGTGATTGAACAAACTCTGTCCAGACCTCGAGACGGGTCGACGCCGCACTCATCCCAAACCTCTCCGGGGCGGGGGGTGCCTCATGCAGGATGACATCCTGTTCCAGTCCGATGGTGGTGTAGGTGTATCGGACGTCGGCCGAAACCGAATCAAATGCCTCGGGATAAAGAATCTGGTTGGGAGGATAAAGCCAGGCGTCTGCTTCACGGGCTTGTGCGATCAAGACAGCCCTGTCCTGCACCGCATCGTAATACGCCAGACCGTGGACATGGCTGATCATGCGCCGCCCATCCGGCAACTGCATTTGAACAGTCTTCCGACTCTTGAACTGTCCCGAAAACCAAACCTTATGCTGCCCATGAATGGCCACGGCGCCCCCTGTCTTACCCACTTCAATCTCCGGATGACTCGATTCCCAACGCCCTGAATCGGAGAGATAATTCAAACCTGACTCCAGCTGGACGAAGTGGTTCGTCAGCCATTCAGGGCCTCCACGACCGTCCGATCTGTCGGAGAGGTGAACCCAGGAAATCTCGCGGGAATGGGGGCCGGGCTTTGTGATTTCCCATTGTTCTGCTGGAGACCCGGAGGGTCCTCCGGAGGAAATTATGCCTGTCGGAAAGGGGTTTGGTGTGCCTCTACCCATACCCTGAACCGCTCCAAGAAAGACGCTGAGGAACATGGCCAGCCTTCCCGGAACGAAACGTTGTAAAAAATTCATTGGCGTCCTGATCCCAGCCCCAGGCGTCCCCTGCGACTTCAAACGGCCCCCATCCGGTCCATGGAACCGCCCTCCGGGCTGATGCTGTTTCTTGGAAGATCAATAGAAAGACGCGCAGTGGTAATCAAGAGGAATTTAGAAACGTGAAAGGATCCTAAATGCAATAAGTTGATGGAGTGAGGGTTGGAGACGAAGATTTCCTGGTCCCGATCGGGAGGTATGGAATCGAGGGGCGTTGGTAACCGGTCGCACCGGACGGGTCAGCGCGGCTTTAAAAAACGGAGGGAAAGCCGGGTTGACTCCGTTTTTGATTCGCCGCCTACTGGTTCCACAATGATTCGACGAACCCTTCGTCAGGCGACCGGGCGGTGGCGGCAGGCTGCATTCACGTTGATCGAGTTGCTGGTGGTGGTGGCCATCATCGCCATTCTGGCGGGAATGCTCCTGCCGGCCCTGAGTCGGGCCAAGGGAAAGGCGCATACCGCACGCTGTATTTCAAATCTCCGCCAGATTGGGGTGACCTATGCCCTCTACCTGCCTGATTACCGGGAGGTCTTCCCCTATTCCGGTCGCGACTGGCCACAGATGGGCTTTGTTGACCTGCTGAAACTGTTGAACCCGTATATCAGCACCAACTCCCGGGCATTTTACCTGTGTCCGGCGGATGCGGGGCGTGGCTTCAATCTCGAATGGACCATCGCCAACAATTACCCCATCAAGACCAACGAACTGCTCTTTCCTTGTTCCTACTACTATTACAACCAGTTCTACCACACCGACGACGGTGCGGCACTGAAGCAACGCCGCTTCGCAGATGTCAAATCCCCCTCCAAAAAGGCCATCTCACCGTGCTTTGCCAGTGCGAAGGGAAAGTGGAATGACGTGCGCGGCGGCACGGCCAGCTCCGGTCATGGTCCCCGGGGTATGGCCCTCCTCTTCGTCGACAGCCATTCTGAGTTCGCCCTTTACCCAAAACTCAATGCGCCTTTCAACGATGGAAAGACCCTGACTTACAATCTGGATTGGACAATCGGTGGCTTGGGCGGAGAAGACCTCAAATAGCTGCCTCAAATCTTGGAGGGTAGATCGTGACGAATTGACCCTGCGAAAGCTTAGGCCTGTGTCAAAATGACTCACCTATAACTGGATATTTGAGGAAATAAGCGAAAAACGGTGATCTTTCACCGAGGATGATTCGGCATCCGGGATGCATGGGTAGGGGGCATGAGTCTTGAGAAACTGACCTTGAAAGCCCAGGAAGCGTTGGCGTCGGCACAACAACTCGCAGTGGAGCGGGATCACCAGCAATGGGATGGGGAACACCTGCTGCTGGCACTTTTGGGGCAGAGCGACGGATTGATTGGCCCGTTATTCCAGCGATTGGGTGTCGCCATTCCCGCGTTTGTCTCCGAGCTGGAGACAGAATTGGGTCGACGGGCAAAGGTGGCGGGTGGGGGAACCCCCTATCCGGCAAATGACCTTCAAAATGTCCTTCAGCAGGCATCCCAGGAGGCGAAAAAGCTCAAGGACGAGTATGTCTCGACCGAGCATCTCCTGCTGGCCCTTTTGGAAAAAGGGGGGGCATCCCTGAAGAAGCTGTTCGCCCGGCATGGAATTCAACGCGACGCCGTTTTGAAGGCCCTTTCGGAACTTCGGGGAAACCAGCGGGTGGTGGACGCGAACCCCGAGGATAAATTTCAGACGCTGGAGAAATATGGGCGGGATCTGACCGCGCTGGCCCGGCAGGGAAAGATCGATCCCGTGATCGGGCGTAACGACGAGATTCGCCGGGTCATGCAGGTCCTGACGCGCCGGACAAAAAATAATCCGGTTCTGATTGGTGAACCCGGGGTCGGCAAAACCGCGATTGTCGAAGGCCTGGCCCGCCGGATTGTGGATGGTGACGTGCCGGAGTCGTTGAAAAACAAGCGGGTGATCGCCGTGGATTTGGGGGCGATGATTGCCGGGGCCAAATATCGCGGTGAGTTTGAAGATCGGCTCAAGGCGTTCCTGAAGGAGGTGACCTCGAGCGAGGGGCGCATCATTTTGTTCATCGATGAGCTGCATACGATCGTGGGCGCGGGGCAGGCCGAAGGGGCGGCGGATGCGGCGAATCTGCTCAAGCCGCAGCTTGCCCGTGGGGAGTTGCGGTGTATCGGGGCCACCACGCTCGACGAATATCGGAAGCACATCGAGAAGGACCCGGCCTTGGAGCGGCGCTTTCAGCCGGTGCAGGTGGCCGAGCCCAGTGTCGAGAATACCATCGCCATCCTGCGGGGGCTGAAGGAGCGGTACGAAACCCACCACGCAGTGCGGATTCAGGACGGTGCCCTGGTCGCGGCGGCCACCCTCTCCCACCGCTACATTTCCGATCGGTTCCTTCCCGACAAGGCGGTGGACCTGATGGATGAAGCGGCATCGCGCCTGAAGATGGAGCTGGACTCCAAGCCCACGTCAATTGACCAGCTGGACCGTCAAATCCTTCAACTGGAAATCGAACGGACGGCCCTGGCCAAGGAGCGGGATGAAGCTTCCAAGATCCGGACCGGAAAGATTGAATCCGAACTGGCTGACTTGCGCGAGCGACAGAAACAACTCAATGCCCAGTGGCAGAACGAAAAGGCGGCCCTGGATGCGGTGAGCGTGGTGAATGCCCAGGTGGAAACGGCCAAGTCGGAATTGGAACAATCCCAGCGAAAGGGGGAACTGGCCAGGGCCTCGGAAATCCAATATGGGCGTCTTCCCGAGTTGCAGCGTCAATTGGCGGGAGCTGAAAAGGCGCTGCGCTCGATTCCTGCCAGCCAACGGCTGCTGTCGCAGGAAGTCACCGAAGACGATGTGGCCCGCGTGGTGGCCTCGTGGACCGGAATTCCGGTGACCAAGATGTTGGAAGGCGACCGCGAACGTCTGGTTCAGATGGAAACTCGTCTCTCGGCTCGCGTGGCAGGTCAACTCCAGGCCATTCGCGCCGTCTCCAACGCCGTCCGGAGGGCCCGCTCTGGTCTTCAGGACCCCAACCGACCCACCGGCTCCTTCATCTTTCTCGGACCCACCGGCGTCGGGAAAACCGAGCTGGCGCGTGCGCTGGCCGAGTTCCTCTTCGACGATGAGAACGCCACCATCCGGATCGATATGTCGGAGTACATGGAAAAGCACGCCGTCTCGCGCCTCATTGGTGCTCCTCCGGGATATGTCGGTTACGAAGAAGGGGGGCAATTGAGTGAAGCCGTGCGTCGTCGTCCCTATTCGGTGGTGTTGCTGGACGAAATTGAGAAGGCGCATCCCGACGTCTTCAACATTCTATTGCAAGTCCTTGATGACGGACGGTTGACCGATGGCCAGGGCAGGACGGTCGATTTCAAGAACACCCTGATTATCATGACCTCCAATCTGGGGTCTCACATCATTCAGGAGTACTTTCTCGACGGAAAAACAGACGCTGCCTCACGGCATTCAATGGAAGGAAAGGTGCTTGCTGAATTGAAGCGTCACTTTCGTCCTGAGTTTTTGAACCGGATCGACGAGACCATCTTGTTTGATAGTCTGGGGGAAACCGAATTGGCCCAGATTGTCGAGCGCCAGCTGGCCAGGGTGGCGCGGCGGGTCCAGTTGCAGGGGATCACACTGACGGTCACGCCCGAGGCGATCCAAATCCTGTCCAAGGAGGGCTATGATCCCCAATTCGGCGCACGTCCGCTCAAGCGGGCAATTCAGGACCTGCTTCTGAATCCGCTGGCCGGGCGGATGATGTCCGGAGACTTCGGTCCGGGCGACCGGGTCGAAGCCCGGGCTGGAAAATCAGATGAACTGCAACTCATCCGTTTATAGGCGGCTGAGACCATCTCCGGCACCTGCGGGTCACGGTCTCGGTCGTTGACGATAGCGGTCGTACAGCCGGGTATGGCGGGAGGAGAGATCCACCTCCCGCCCCGCAATCCACATTCGCTTCACATGGGTCTTGGGATCGAGAATGTCTCCATCAGTGGCAACCAAATCAGCCTGTTTACCCGGTTCCAGTGTTCCAAGGCTGGCCTGAAGGCCAAAGAGCGTGGCCGGGTGAAGGGTGATGCCCTTCAATGCCTCATCGGCGGGCAGGCCGAAGGCCACTGCCTGCCCTGCTGAGTAGGGGAGATTGCGGACAAATGAGGCGGTTCCCTGTCCATCCCCAAAAATCACCGTGACCCCCGACTGATGGAGACGAAACGGCGTCGTGTACTGCACATCATAGGGATCGGTGTCATGGACCGGCAGTGTGAACTCGCGAGTGTAGACCACGGGGATATGGTTGGTGGCGAGAAGTTCCGCACACCGGACGGCATCGCGCCCTCCGACGATGGCCCCCCTGAATTTCCGGCGAACCAGCCATTCCACGGCACTGCGAATTTGCCCGGGGTCATCGGCATGAACCAATACGGGAACAGCCCCTTGCAAAACGGGGCGCATGGCCTCCCAGGCGGGCGTGAGCTGAAATCCCGGATCATTTCCCCGGACCTGGGAGATCCGGACATAGGCTTCGGCCTCGTTAAAATAATCATCCAACTCCCGGACCGCCTTGGAGCGTTCCTTGACCTGGTCTTCCACGGACTTCCATCCCTCTCCCCGGACCGATTTTGGGGCCAAATCCAATCCGAAGGCTGGCCAGTACACGTGGAGGGCGGCCAGGCGTTGACGAACCATCTGTTCGGTGGTCCAACCCGCCAGACAGACGACGGAGGAATGTCCGGCAATTGGTGCACCCGCTGGGACAACCTCGGCATGCGTGATTCCATTGGCCCGTGTGACGGGAATGACCTCGGAATCGGGGTTGACCGCCTGCCATGCCTGGGCTTCGGGGAGGAACTCGCCCACCTCGGTGGTGTCCACGGTGGCGCGGACCGCATCTATTTCAATGAGTCCCAGTGTGGTGGCGGAGGCAATCAAGCCCGGATAAAGGTGCAGTCCCGAGAGATCCACGGTCGGGATCCCCGCCGGCGGTGCCTGGGTGTTGATCGACGCAATCCGTCCATCCGGGTGAGCCACCAGGGTCGCATTGCTGAGGACAGGACCCGAGACAGGATGAATCACGGCGCCCGTCCAGGCAGAGTCGGAGGTTTCTGCGTACCCGGCCCATGGAATCCCCATGGCGATCGCAGCGGCGAAAAGCGGTCGTAGGAACAGAATGAGCTTCACAGGCAAGTGGGGCGGTTTAATGGGCATCCTGCTCAACATCCAGGCAGTCCACCACCTGATGGGCACGCGAAGTTTCCAGAGTTGTCCGAAAGAAGCGTTCCTGGCCTGCGGCGGTGGCTGGTTTTCCGCCAGGTCCACCGGCATCTTCACCGGATAACTTGCGGGCTTTGGCGATCAAAGCAGTGCGTTCGTCGGTCAAGGCCTTGGTCCGCTCCGCTTCGCGACTGCGGTCGAAGTAACGAACCCCGTCGATCCAGGTTTGGACACAGACGGATGTGACATCCAGGGGACTGCCGCTCCAGATGGCAAAGTCGGCATCCTTTCCAGGTTCCAGGGAACCCACCCACCGATCAATGCCCAGTTGCCGTGCTGGATTGAGGGTCACAAACTTGAGGGCGTCCTCGGGTGGGGTCCCACCGTAGTGGACCGCCTTGGCAGCCTCGAGATTCAAACGCCGGGCATGATCGCTGGAGTCGGAATTGAAACTGACCAGAACCCCCCGATCCCGCATGAGACTGCCCGCATACGGAATGGCATCGATCACCTCGTATTTGTAGGCCCACCAATCTGCGAAGGTACTGGCACCCGCCCCATGCCGCGCAATCTCGTCGGCAACCTTGTAGCCCTCGAGGATATGTTGGAGGGTCCCCACCCGGACCCCGAAGGATTCCATCGTTCTGAGAAAGACCAGGATCTCGTCCTGACGATAGCTATGGCAGTGAATCCAGCGCTTTCCCTCGAGAATTTCGCCCAGGGCTTCGAGTTCAAGATCGGGGGCGGGCTTTGGACCCCCCCTGCTGGCAAACGCCTTCCATTCGTCCAGATACTGACGGGCGGCGGTGAAGCGATTGACGTAGAAAATGGGAACTCCCAGGCGGCTTTGAGGAAAGCGGGTGGTGTGGTGCTCTCCCCAATTGGATTGCTTCACATTTTCCCCCAGCGCGAATTTGATCCCGCCGGGTGCTCCGGCCAGTTTCAAATCGTCCGGAGCAGCGCCGTCGCGAAGTTTGATCACACAACTCTGACCCCCGATCGGGTTGGCCGACCCGTGCAGCAAGTTGGCGGCGGTCAGGCCCCCGGCCAATTGCTCGTGAATGGTTGAGGCCTCGGAATTCACAACATCCCCAATTCGACACATGGCGGTCGAGGGCAGGGTGGCTTCGTTGACGCCGCCCAATATCATCGAATGGCTGTGGCAGTCGATCAGGCCAGGGGTGACGTGCAGTCCGGGAAGTTCCAATTCCAGGGTTCCGACCGGCGCGATGATGGCGTTGGACGATCCCACAGCGATGATTTTCCCGCCGGAAACCAGAAGGCTGGCATTGGTCAAACTCCCGGCTGGCCCGCACGTCCAAAGAGTCACCGATTTCAATAAAATACTCTCCGGCCGATCGTGGGCCGAAACCTCCCGCCGAACCGGGCGTGCCACCCGCCGTGCAGCCAGTTCGCGCAACTCCTTCTTCTTATCGACCTTTTTGTCGTCGGCCACCTTGGAGGCGGGCATCGCCTCCTTGCCTCCGGCGGGTGCAGTTCCAGGAGCG
>CAIPFS010000655.1 GCA_903864375.1 uncultured Verrucomicrobiota bacterium | reverse complement strand
GGCAATGGGTGACCCATGACGAGGCCGGTGAATTGGCGTTGACCGCTGCGCACCGGAAAATAGCGCGTCGGTTATCGGCCCCAGGGATTTTGCCCGAAGGATGAGCGACCATCGACTGCCCGGAATCAAAGACTCTCCCGGGCGCATGGTTGTCGTTGAACCGTTCTCTCGTTTTTGGAAATCGTAATTCATTCAGAAACCTGACCATGAATATCGAAGTCATTGGCATCGACCACATCTATATCGCCGTCTCGAATATGAGCATCTCCGAGGCCTATTACGACAAGGTCATGCCGATTCTCGGCTTTCGGAAAAATCAATTCGTCAATGAGAGTGAGCCGCATCTTCAATACTATAATCGGCACTTTGGATTTGTGCTGAGACCTGCTCAGGGAGGGCCGTCCTTCGCGGGTACCCTCACGCCGGGCCTCCATCACCTTTGCTTTCGGGTCGAAGGCATTGCCGAGCTGGCGTCCGTCGCGGATCAATTCCGGGCGGCGGGGATTGCATGTCCGGACCCCGAGCATTTCCCGGAGTACGCCCCCGACTACCACGCCATCTTTTTTAACGATCCGGATGGCATCCGCCTTGAGTTGACCAACTATCGCGAGGAACGCCGGAGGCGGTATGCCGAATGGTAAAACCGCGGGAAGTGAAATCGAACTTGAAATGCTTTTACTCGCGAAACCGCTTCCGTTGGAGTACCTTCCTTCCACAGACGCCAACAAAAGGAGCACGCCATGCCGAACGCCATCATGGACCCGGAGAACGTCCGCCGTTTTGCGGAAGAACTTAATCGGTTCAACACCGATACACTGGCCCGGCTGGGTTCCCTCCAGGCCCGGTTCGCCTCCCTGGGAGACACCTGGAAGGACAAGGAACATGAAAAATTTGCTGATGAATTCCAACAGGTCACCAAGACCTTTCGCAAATTCATCGACATGTCCCAGCAACAGGCCCCCTTCCTGCTGCGGAAGGCCCAGCACATCGAGGACTATTTGAAACAACGGTGAGGGGGCCATGGCCGACCACGTCCATATCCGCTCGGTCGATGAAATCGACCGGTTTCGCGCGCATCTGCTGACATTCCTCAGCGGGGCCCGGGCGACCGTCGAGGAGGCGGCGGTGGAGGTGGCCCGCCAGCAATCCTGGCTCGACCTGGACCGCCGGAAGCACTGGGAGGGAGAGGCCTGGCGACGTCAGAGAAAGCTGGAGGAAGCGCGCCAAACCTTGTTCCAGGAAAGCATCGCCACCCAGCGCGGTCCCGCCAGCTTTCATCAGATGCAGGTCCATCGGGCGGAACGGGCGCTCGATGAAGCCCAGGAAAGGCTCAAACACATCCGGTTTTGGAGCCGAAACTTTGAAAACCGCAGTCTTCCCATGGTCCGGCAAGTCGAGCAGCTTCACACCGTCCTCACCGTCGATATGGCTCACGCGGTCAACTTTCTCAACCAGGCTCTGGCGGCATTGGACGCCTATTCCGACCGGCGATCGTTCACCTCTCCCTCCTCCTCTTCGAAGCCGACACCCGAAACGGTGGAGTCTTCTGTTGAACCACCAGAGGGCGCGGAAGACATTGAGCCAACCATTGAGCCAACCACGGGGCAGGCAACCGCATGAGCGCACAATCGAGCAAGGCACGTCTCGCTGGGCTCCTGAAGCAATTGGTCGGACATTGGGAGGAGACCCGGAGCGCCTGGGTCGATGACAAGGCCCGTGAATTTCATGATCGGTACATGGTGGAACTCATGGCCCAGGTGGAAAAGACGTTGACTTCGCTGGATCAGTTGGAGGTGGTCATTCAAAAAATGAAGGACGATTGTGAGTAAAGCCCCTTCCTTGAACCAAATTCGGTCTCTGTTCTCGGAATTTCGAAAGCATGTCGCTGGGATGGCATCCCGCGAGGAACAATTACTGCGAGACATCGCCCGTCAGCGGGCCTTTGCGGCAAGGGCTTCCACCCAGAGCCTGGGACGGCACAATGATGAAGCCGTGCTGCGCCGGATGGAGTTGGCCGACCGGCACCGACAGGAGTTGGAGCAGGCCGCACGCCGGGAGGAGCAGCGCAAGCTCCGGATTCAGAAGGCACTGGTCGAGTGCCGACGCCGAACCACGCAAGGGTTGGACCAGCAGGATGGGCGGGCAGTCTTTGGGTTTCAAAAAGGGACCCTGGATGCCGAGCGCCAACGCGAAGTAGACCTGGCAGCAGCCGGTAACAACTACGCCGCCCGGACTTCCGAGGCATCGGAGGCGGGAGCCGCAGTGCAGGCCAGCCATTCCCGATTGTTGGGAAGCCTCGGCGCATTCCGGCAGTTCCGACGTTGGTTTTCATCGGGCTATCCCGGATGGACTCCCGACGCCGGGAACAACGAAACGGACTCGATCGCGCGCGTCCAAGCGGCGCTGCAGGAACTCGACCGATTCGCGGAGCAGGCCCGTGCCAGCTTCCTGTCGGGTATTGTCCGCTTACTGCCGCCATGGCTCTTGCTGGCTCTCGTCGTAGTGATGGCAGTCAGTACCTTTTCGGTTTTCCGGGAAAAAGCGGGTGTTTCCGCATCCCAGGCCTCGTCGGTGGAAGTGGTCGCAGGGCTCATTCTCGGCATCGCGGTCCTTCTTCGGATCTCGGCTTTCGTCAAGCTCCGGCCCATTGCGATCCGGGCCGCCCAAACTCTTTCGTCCGCCCGGAACGGACTTGCGATTGCCCAGGAGAAAATCTCCGCCCGCTACCAGACGGAAACCAGCGAGGCGCATGCACGGTTCACCTCGACGACCCAGGCCATTCGAGATCGTTGGTCAGTCCACGAATCCGCCATGGAAACCGCCAGAGCCGACGCGGTCCAGCAGCTCCAAAGGAAAGGGGCGAGGGCCATGGCCACCCACGACAGGCTTCAAGCGAAAAAGAAACCCAGACTCGGCGAGCGACAGGCCGCCGAAACGGAGGCACTGGAACGGATCATTTCCGACGAACGAGAACGACTGACAGCCCGGGGACAGACTGAACTGATGCGCATTGAGCTCAGTTCGTCCGAACAGTGGACTTCCCTGGTCGAGGATTGGGAAAAGGGGTTGCAACCGATCTCACAGCTATTCGCTGAAATCTCGGAAGCTGAAACGGGTGGCGGGACATCCTGGGATTCGCCGGCCTGGGACACATGGCAACCTCCTGTTTCCTATCAGGGCGCACCGGAGATCGGGAAACTGACGGTTGATCTGCGGGCGCTTTCCGGTGCCAGGCCCGCCGATCCACGCCTCGCTCTCCCGGAGCCAGAATGTCGTGTGGTTCCGCTCTGGCTGGCCTATCCGGAGGACGGCTCGGTGGTGATCGAGTCCAACGGCTCTGGATCAGCCTCCGTGGGTGACTGGCTGAACAACATCGCGCTCCGCCTGCTTTGCCAGATGCCGCCGGGTCGCCTCAAGGTCACGATCCTGGATCCGGTGGGATTGGGACGGACCTTTGCCAGCCTCATGCATCTGTCCGATTACGCCGAGGCCAAGAGCGGTGCCGGGCAGCGCATCTGGACCGAAACCTCCGAGATTGAGGAGCGTCTGACGGAATTGACCCAGCAGATGGAAAAGGTGCTGCAGATGTACCTTCGCAACGAGTTTGCCAACCTCGTTGAATACAACGCCCGGGCTGGAAGCATTGCCGAGCACCATCACCTCCTGATTGTCACCGGATTTCCGGTGAACTTCACCGAATCCTCATCCCGACGGCTGCTCAATCTGGTGACCAATGGTGGACGATGTGGAATCATCACCCTCCTCCACTGGGACCGGCGTCTCCCGACGCCTCCCGGATTTGTCACCGAAGACTTGAATGTGGCCGGCGTTCATCTCCTGGCGTCCGGGACCGAGGTGACGGCAGTCCCTTCCCTGGGAGCCGGATTTCAAATCGCCCCCGGGCAGCCGCCGCCGCCGGAGTTGGCCACGGATTTGTTGCACCGGATTGGACGTGCCAGTCGCGATGCCAACAAGGTGATGGTTCCTTTCGAGGTCGTCGCCCCAACTCCAGAAGAGTTCTGGACCGAAAGTACGGCCGAGGAAATCCGCGTGCCGCTGGGACGCACCGGAGCTTCGAAGCTGCAATACCTGTCGCTGGGACGCGGCACTCGCCAGCATGCCCTGATCTCCGGCAAGACCGGATCTGGAAAATCAAATCTGCTACACGTCCTCGTGACCAATCTGGCGCTTCGGTGCAGCCCGGATGAACTCGAGTTTTACCTCGTGGATTTCAAAAAGGGCGTCGAATTCAAGGCCTATGCCACTGCCCGGCTTCCGCATGCCCGGGTGGTGGCCATCGAAAGCGACCGCGAATTCGGACTAAGCGTCCTGGAGCGGCTTGATTTGGAATTACGCCGTCGAGGCGAACTTTTCAGAGATGCAGGCGTTCAGGACCTGCCGGGATACCGGCGGACGGATGGCAGTCAACCGATGCCGCGGTGCCTGCTGCTGGTCGATGAATTCCAGGAATACTTCGTGGAGGAAGACCGGATTGCCCAGGACGCCGCTGTCCTGCTGGATCGCATTGTCCGCCAAGGCCGGGCCTTCGGCATCCATGTCATCCTCGCGTCCCAAACACTGGGCGGCACCTATGCGCTGGCCCGGGCCACGCTGGGGCAGATGGCCGTGCGCATTGCCTTCCATTGCGACGAGGCCGATGCCTATCTCATCATGGGGGACGAAAATTCCGCTCCGCGATTGCTCAGCCGTCCAGGCGAAGGCATCTACAACGACTCGGCCGGGGCGCGCGAGGCCAATTCGCCCTTCCAGGCGGTCTGGCTTCCCGACGAAACGCGGGAAAAGTACCTGACGGCGATTCAGAAACGGGCTGCGGAGTCCGCGTGGGCAGGAAAAGCGCCGGTGGTCTTTGAGGGAAGCGCCCCGGCCAGCATGATGGACAATCCGCAGCTTCAACAGGCGCTGGTGTCTCACCCGACGCAAATTCCGGCAATGCCTGTGGCCTGGTTGGGAGCCCCGAATTCCATCAAGGGTCCCACAGCCGCCGAATTTGCCCGGGCCGGCGGAAGCAACCTGTTGCTGGTGGGACAGCGCGAAGAGACCGCACTGGCGCTCATCGTGGCGTCCCTCCTATCGCTTGCGGCGCAACACCCTCCCGATCTCGCCCGATTCATTCTGGTGGACACCACAGCTCCGGGAACACCTCGAAACCTCTTGCTCGAGCGCCTCTGTTCGATCCTGCCGCAATCGGTCGAGCGGGTTCTGCCCGGTCGCGTTCCGGCAACCCTCCTGGCTTTGCAGACCGAGCTGGATGGTCGAATCGCCAGCGGCAGCCTGGGACGGCCCAATGTCTTCCTCGTGGTGTTGGGACTTCAACACTGCAAGAAGCTCAAGCCCGACGACAGCTTCGGGTTTTCCACCGAACCGGCGGATGCTTTGGAAAATGCGGCGGCCCCCTTCCAGCGCCTCTACGTCGAGGGACCGGCGCAGGGCATCCATGTGATGGTGCAGGTGGATTCCTACAATAACGTGAATCGCTTCCTCGGACGAAAGGGCCTTAGCGAATTTGAGCTTCGCGTTCTCCTCCAGATGAGTGGGGCGGACTCGTCCAGTCTTTGCGACCAGCCCCTTGCGTCAAATTTGGGGCTACATGGCGGACTGTTCTACAATGACCGGGAGGGTCGGACAGAAACATTCCGTCCGTACTCATTACCATCGGAGAGTTGGCTGACGAGCCTGGCTGAACGGTGGGGAACCAACGCTTCGGGACGCAGTTGAGGGCGACGAGGGCCACTTCGATTCCGGATTCCCTTCGAGGGCCAACGGCCCGCATCCATCCCAGCCTGGGCCAACGGACCAGGAAGGCCGAGTTTGGAGGTTTAAGGGCTGAAGGCCCGGGACATGAGCGCCATTCGAAGTGATCTGAACCGCCACGGCTCACCAGGAGGTTCGCCCTGTCTTGTTTTGTGCGCTGTCAATGTAACATTTTGAATATCAGCTACATTGGTAGGTTCATTCCAACAGAGAGGCGCGCTCCTGCAAGACCCCAATGATTGCTGGGATCGTCACCTATCCCGTTCTCAAGGCATCTCTGTGAGGCCTCTGCCAAGCCACAGGCGGTCCAAAACACGTTAGCTCCCTAGAGGCGAAGCCAATTGCCCGGCCGCAGGACCTCTGCCCTGCCTTTCAGCCCGAAACCAGTTCGTGGTCAAATGAGCGGGCAGGAAAAACTCGAATATTCGGCTTTGCAGTCCGGCTTTTTGTCAGCTATCAACTGCCCCTCTTCGGTAGTGCGAGGTTAGCTCAGTGGTAGAGCACTTGCTTCACACGCAAGGGGTCGCAGGTTCGAAACCTGCACCTCGCACCATGTTTTCGCAGCTTTCTGGAGTCGACTCAGTCCGCGTTACTGGGGAACACCAAAGATGGATCGAGCGGAACCTGGCAACCAATGCGGTTCAAAACTATTTGGAGCCTGCCACGCCGCCCAGGCGGGCCTGATAGACGAAATCCTTGGCTGTGCCCGCCTTCACGTGGCAACTCGAGCAAGTCGCGGATTTTTGTGGTGGGGTGATGTAGCTCCCGTCCGGTTTGTACTCCACGTATTCCCATTCACCGGATCGATTCACTTCGTAGGCTTCGCCAAAGCCCTTCTCGCGGCGCATGACGTGGAGCCCAACGGCCTTCCCTGGCTTGAGGTTCCCTTTTTCATCCTGCATCAGGCTGTCGTCCTTGTCCCTGGCGGCCTCCGAGGTCTCCATGACGATCACCGACCCGTACGGGTACGGTAGCTGTTCGGATTTTGAGACGGATGCCGCCGGGTGGTTGCCGTAGACCGTGACCACCTGCTTTTGATCCCTCTTGTTCACCACCCGGAGCACCTGGAATTTCTCGCGGTAATCCCTTGGGAATCCAACCCGGTCCGCGGCGGGCGCAGGGCCATCGGATAAATCGACTGCGGACAGGCAACCCGATGAGAGGACGAGCAGAGCCAGATGCTGAACTTTCATTTCGGGCAATATACCAGGGGTTTCTGGAAAATGGGTAGAACCTTGTTGCGGTTAGGG
>CAIPFS010000654.1 GCA_903864375.1 uncultured Verrucomicrobiota bacterium | reverse complement strand
CGGCTTGGCCGACAGGAATGTCGGCGAAACGGCAGACAAGAATGTCTGCGCTACGGGGAAGCGCAAGCCTTCAGGCCTGGCTCCGCTATTGAATTACAAACTCCTCGGGTCCAGTCATCGAGGCAGGTGGACGCAGTCGATTGAGAATCTCGGACGGCCCTTTAGAGGGAACTCAAACTACCGTTGGAGGGCGGCAGGGGCCAATGGGTTCCGAAGCGCCAGTCTTGACCCAGGATGGCCACCACGCTTTCGAGTTCCGCCTGCTCCAGCAATGCCCGCAGGCGTCCTGCGGCCAGCTCCCGTCCCAGCGGAGAAAAACCCAAAATCTGTCGCAGCCGGGCCACCATCCGGCTGAGGAGCGGATCGGGGCTTCCCTGGGCACCCTGCTCAATGATGGCGAGAGCCGCCTGAACCTCTGCAGAGGTCCTTTCGACCGCCAGTTCACAAAACACCTCCGCCCGGGCGGAGTTATCGAATCCCTGGGAGCCAAACACGGCGGTTCCCGTTTCGATCACCAGCGACCGGAGCGCTTCCGGCGAGAGAGCGGGACGCGGCCTGGCGGCCTCGTTCACCGGTGGAACGGGGACTCCCGAGGGAGGTGCTACGCGAAACTCGATGGTCAGATGATTCTCCAGGCCGGTTGGACTGCCGGAATTTCCACTCCCGGACGTCTGCACGGGCGGTTTGTCGGACAGGTTCGCTCCCGAGCGGGGGAGCAACAAATGGAGAACGACTCGTTCGGCTTCCAACCGAACGCCGCCGGGCAGGGGACCTCCCTCGTTGAGGGCCGATTCAATTTCGGTCCGCAGTTTTCGAATCCATCCGCCGATTTCATCCATGGCAACAGCCTACCACGCCGGGCAGCGGAAGACACGTCGCGAACTCTCAAATTGCCAGTTTTAGCCACTTCAGGAAGGAATGGAGGATGGCATCCGGCCTTCCAGAAGACCTGACGGAATCCGGGATCGCGATTGCTCCATCGCAGCGAGTCATTGTGGTAGATGACCGGGAACAGGCGGGCGGCGTAATTGCAGCCCTCCAGGCGTTTCCGGAGGTGTCGGTCCGGATCGAGCGGTTACCGATTGGCGATTATCGTGTTGATGACCGGGCGCTGTTGGAGCGTAAGACCGTTGCCGATTTCGCCCGATCGCTCCTGGATGGTCGTCTCTTTCATCAGGCCGGGCGACTGATGAACCAACCTCTGCCAGCGGTCTTCATCCTGGAAGGGCGCGCCTCGGACTTGAAAGAAACAGGAGTTCGCCGGGTGGCGCTTCAGGGAGCGATGGTGACACTGACCCTTCGGTTCCGATTGCCGATCCTTCGATCAACCGATGCCTCTGAAACGGCCTCGCTGATCCGGTATGCAGGGCAGCAACTGGATCAGGAGGCACAGGGGCTTCCGTATTCGAAAGGCCATCGTCCCAAGGGAAGGCGGCGACAGCAACTTCGCCTGCTGCAAGGTCTCCCTGGAATCGGCCCAGACCGGGCGGTCCGACTCCTGGACCACTTTGCCAGTGTCGAAAAGGTGGTGGGCGCAACCACGGAGGAATTGGAGTGCGTGGAAGGGATCGGACCCAAGACGGCCCAGGCGATTCGCCAGCTTTTATCCGAAAAGCCTCCCGCCTACGGTATGCGTCGTTGAATGGGAAGGGAGGAAGGTTCGCAGAGGTTGGCAGAGAATCTTTGACAGTCAGGACCTCCAATCGGTGAGATTCCAAACGGATGCACCGTTGGCTTTACAACGGGTTGCGCTTGAAATAGACTAGTCGTTAATCGATTGTTTTGAGGTAATGCTTTATGGCAACTGTTCCGGCATTTGAGGCCAAGACGAAATTTGGTGAACTTCTCGACCGGGTTATAGCGGGAGAAGAGATCGTCATTACCCGCCACGAACGGCCGGTCGCCCGGCTGATTGCGGAAGGTGTGGGTAGTCTTGCGGACATTCGTCGGGCTGGAGAAGGGCTTCAGGCGCTCCAGAACGAAATTGCGGTGTCGCAAGAAGCGTCAAAATCTGTAACTTGGGAGGACTTCAAAGCGGCTGTCGAAGAAGGTCGACGATGAGCGAACCCTTTGTCGCGGATTCCTCCGTCGGCATTGGATGGATTCATCCAAGCCAGTCGAACCTGCTGACCCACAGGTCGCTCGAGGAAGCCAAAAGCGGTATTCCCGTCCACGTTCCATCGCTTTGGCGTCTTGAGATTTCGAACGCGCTTTTGGTTTTCGTCCGTCGAAAACTGATGACCGATCCCCAACGGTCCGTCGGCTTGGCGCTCCTATCCCAGCTTCGCGTCATGACGGACGGTGAAACTCATCGGCTTGCCTTTTCGACAATCGCGGAGTTGGCGGAAAAATATTCTTTATCAGTCTATGACGCTGCCTATCTGGAACTGTCGCGAAGAAAATCGTTGCCGTTGGCGACCTGCGATGAGGCTCTGAAGAACGCCGCGAGAAAAGCTGGAATTCGCCTTCGATAAGTCCCGGTCCGCTTGCGTCGTCCCTGGTTTTTCCCTTCTGGGAACTGCTTTTTTCTTTGTGGCAACCAATGGAGATGACGCCCCTGCGACGGTGGTCAAAGTCGATATCCGGACATCCATCGGAACGCTGCGATTCTGAAAGCTCCAGACACTCTGGGACCGCCGGAATAAAATACCACACCCGGTCACACGGCAAAAACGGTCATGGAGAGTGAAACTCGCCCATTCCGAATCCGCCGGAGGACTCCCACCGCTGTTCGCGGTTGCTTTGGCTCGAACAAGCCTTCCCGACTTAAAAGGAGAGTTATGCTCCACTGCGGAGCCATCGGGCCATTTCCAGCCACTTGGGAGGCTGGCCGGTGCGCAGCACCCCGACGCGGAAGATTCGGGCTGCCGCCCAGAGCTCGAATGCAACAAATCCTCCCAGCAGGAGCAGGGTTCCGACAACGTCCAGCAGGGGGGGATGGCCCGTGACCCGGTTCATCATCACGAATGGAGTAAAGGGGGGAATCCAGGAAAGCACGCGTGCCAGGGTGCCGTTCGGATCCCGCGGGATGAAGGGGATGGTGAGCAGGGGAACGATCAGAACCGGCATGACAATGCCCATCATGTTCTGCGCCTCCTTTAGGGTGTTGCAGGTGCTCCCCATGGCCAGGAAAAATGTGGCGAACACAAGAAATCCGAGGATGAAGTAACCGAGAAATGCCGGCAGCAACCAGGTGGTCTGAAGCAGGTTGATCAGGTCGACCGGAATATTTTCAGCGGTACCGGCCACACTGCCCTTGCTGGTGTTCAGGTACAGCACCCCCATTGCCGAGGCGATCCACAGGAACAGCATGGTCAGTCCGGTGAGGGCGATTCCGAAAAGCTTTCCGGTCATCAATTCCTCAGGAGTCACGCTCGACAGCAGCACCTCGATGATACGATTCGATTTTTCCTCGATGACCGAGGTGAGTAGCATTTGTGAGGATACGAAGACGGCGACCCACAGGAGGTAGACGAACGCGCTTGGAATCCACTGACGAATCCGGTCCCCGAGACCGACCCGTTCCTCTCCCGCCGCCTTCCGCGGATTCAAGCTGACCAGCGGAACCCGGATGGCCTCAATTTCCCGGACGGCCGCCTGGTTCATTCCCTTGGCCTGGTAGGCCGCCGACCGGAGTTCCCGGCCGACAGTTTCCGAGACCAGTTGCTCCAGGGCCGGGTCGGCCAGATTATCCGACCAAAACTGAATGTTTCCCTCGTTGGACGACTTGTCGGACGCCTTTGCGCTGCCGGGGGCCGCCTCCTGGACGACCCTGGGAATCAGCACGGCGGCGAAAAGTCCGACCGGTTCACCATTCATCTGAAGTTTCTGCTCTCCCTTGAGCCATGGGCGCAGGCGGTCAATCAGCGTTTCCCGGGGTTCCTCGGTCACTTCTGTCGGTAATTCCGTCCGTTGGAAATGACGACGGGGTTCGACGAATTCCGGAGTTCCGGCTTCAAACAAGCCATTGAGCTCTTTTAGGAAGCCGGCCTGACCGCCTTTGGCGATGAACTCGTCCAGAGCCGCGGCAGTGGACCAATGATCCAGCCAATCCACCCGGTCGGCGGGACGTTTCAAGTGACGACGGGCATGGCTGACCAACTCATCGAGCACCTCCCGCTGGTGGCGCTGGTCCACCTCCCGGTCAATCAGCCCCTTCCATTTTCCACTGGGATCGGTCACCACGAAGTAGCGGGTGGGCACTCCCTTTTTCTCAATCAGAACCGGAACCTTGATGGCCAGGGTCCAAATCAAGGGGAAGAAGATGATGCCCATCCAGAAGCCCTTGGTCTTGAGATTCTCCAGGTACTCCCGGGCGGCGACGAGGAAAGCGATGTGGAGCATGGCGGTGCGGCGGGTGTTTACCGGAGTTTGACTTCACGGGCTTCGTCGCCCACCAGGTGGACAAAGACATCGTGAAGGGCAGGGGCCTCGGCTGAAAAGGCGCTCAGGACCAGCCGTTGTTCAAAGCAGGCCTGAAGGATTCCCTGCGGATCGGTGCCGGTGACGAGCTGCAATTCCCAGGCGCCATCGGGCAATTGCCGCACGGCGGTCACACCCGGCAATTGTTGAAGGGGCGCCACCGAATGGCTGGTTCGTAGTCGGACCCTCGGTGGGAGCAGGGCACGGGCTTCCGCAGGCGTTCCCTCAAAAATCTTTCGCCCACCCGCCATGATGCTGAGCCGGTCGCAGAGCCGCTCCGCGTGGGACATGACATGGGTGGAAAATAGCACGGTGCGTCCCCGTCGGCGTAAATCGACCACGATTTCTTCAAGGACCTCCTGATTTACGGGGTCGAGTCCCGAAAATGGCTCATCGAGGATGACGAATTCCGGGTCATGCGCGAGGGCGGCCAGGAGCTGCACCTTTTGCCCCATGCCTTTGGAAAGGGTCTCGGACTTTTTTTCGGCAAATGCCCCCAGACCGTAGCGCTCCAGTAACTCAAACGCCCTTTTCCGGGCTGTCCTGGAATCGACCCCCTTGAGCGTGGCGAAATAGGCGATGATCGACCACGCCTTCATCTTCTTGTAGAGACCTTTTTCCTCGGGCAGATAACCGATTCGCTTCCGGACCGCCAGGGCCGAGGGGGAGCCGAGAACCGTGATGGATCCGCTGGTCGGCTTAATGATTTCCAGAATCATCCGGATGCTCGTCGTCTTTCCAGCACCATTGGGTCCGAGGAAGCCAAAGATGCAGCCTGGAGGCACGGAAAGCGACAGCCCGTTGACCGCGGTGAAATCGCCGTAGCGTTTGGTCACCTCCTGCAATTGCAGCGCCAAGGATTCAACCGGCATGCCGTGAGCATGCGGGTGGTCCTAGTGCCTTGAAAAGGCATTTGCGGCCCGGCCACAGATAAAAATGGCCGCTTCTGGAAACGCGAACGTTTCGTCCGCACGGCGGTCCGAACCGCGTGGCGGACCTATTGGGGACCGCCATCGGTTCAGCAGGAAACTCGATACCGAGGTGCCTTTGGTAGGGGAAAGGCCGTGATCCCCGCAATGATTGGGGACTTGCAGGAGTGCGTCCCTCCGATGGATGTCCCTGCTGCACAGGGACCTGCGTCCGGAGGGACGCGCTCCTGTAAGTCCCGACATCGATTTTAACTCCCGTCGCTTGGACACCAGCTCGACCGTTTGTCGTCCGGCTCACGGTCTTGATTCACTTCCGATTTTGGGAATGTTCCCTACCTGATAACGAATTAGCCGGAGCGCAGACCAGATCGCACGCCCTCGATTAACCGGCGATCAGACTTCGAGCCTTGGCCAGGGCAGCCTCCAACTGAGAGGCATCCTTTCCACCGCCCCGGGCATTGTCCGGTCGTCCGCCTCCCTTGCCGCCGACGATGGGGGCGATGTTCTGGATCAACTTGCCGGCTTGGACTTTGGAGGTCCATTCGGACGTGACACTGGCAATGAGGGTGACGGCTCCCTGTTGGGTGCTCGCCAGAAGGATGACTCCGGAGAAACGTCCCTTGAGGGCGTCCACCACTCCCTGAAGCGTGTCGGCGTCCGCCGCAGGGACGATTTCAATCACCGTCGGAATGCCACCCAGAACGGTGGATTTTGCCGCCAGACCGGCTGCCACCTGGGCGGCCTCGCGCTGACTGGCGGCTTTGAGGGCCTTTTCCAGTTCCTTTTGCTGTGCCAGCAATGCCTCGATCCGGCGTTCCACTTCGGCCACCGGGGAATTGATCTGCCCGGCCACCTGCCGCAACGCCGATTGTTCGCGACGGGCGAGCTCATAGGCTGTCAGTCCGGCAACGGCTTCGATGCGTCGGACCCCCGCCGCAATGGCTGATTCGGCCACAATCCGGAACAGACCAATCTCGCCGGTGGCCCGGGTGTGGGTCCCGCCGCACAGTTCCATCGAGTAGCCGTCGAGAGCTCCGGTCTGCCCGCCGATCTGAACCACGCGGACGACCTCGCCATACTTGTCTCCGAAGAATTGCTGGACATCGGATCGTCCCTTGACCTGGGCGTGGGGAACTTCAACCCAGCTTACCCCGGCGTTTTCAACGATCCGTTCGTTGACGAGGCGTTCGATGTCGGACAGATGCTGGGCCGTCAGCGGAGCGCTGTTGAAATCGAAGGTCAGTTTGTCGGGGCCGACAAAGGAACCCTTTTGGGAAGCCTCCCGGCTGGCGACTTCATGCAACGCCCAGTGGAGAAGGTGGGTGACCGTGTGATGCCGTTGGATGGCTGCCCGGCGGGAACGATCCACCTGGACGGTGACTTCGATGCCCTCCGGCGGGGCATCGGTTCCGTCCAGTAGATGGAGCCAGGTGGGACCACTTTTTTGGGTTTGGGCGACCCGCCAAAGCTGGCCGGCTCCGATAATCTCGCCGGCGTCCCCCACCTGTCCGCCCATTTCCGCGTAGAATGGGGAGGCATCGAGGACCACCGCCGTTTTGTCCTTCAGTCCAAGGACCTCCATCACCCGGGCGGTAACTTCCAGCTGTTCGTACCCGAGAAACCGGGTGGGTGTTTTGGTCTCCAATTGCGATAGTTCAATCACCTCGCGCTTCTGGGCTGCCTGGGCCTTGGCCCGCTGCCGGGCCATGAGACTGTCAAATCCGGCGTGATCCACCGTCAATCCCCGTTCCCGGGCCATGAGCTCGGTCAGGTCCAGCGGAAACCCGTAGGTATCATACAGCTCAAAAGCCAGGGCTCCTGAAACCGAGGTCGCCTCCCCGGATTGAAACCGTTCATTGAAGAGGGCGATGCCACGGTCGAGGGTCTTGTTGAAGGCTTCCTCCTCCAGTTTCAAGACATCCTTGACCTGTTGATGGCGGGTGCGGATTTCCGG
>CAIPFS010000653.1 GCA_903864375.1 uncultured Verrucomicrobiota bacterium | reverse complement strand
GAGTGATTTCAACGCCCGCCCTCATTACAGCCCGCGAGATTCTTGTCGCCCACAACGATCGAGTCCTCCTGGACCATGCCACCCTGTCGCTTGCCAGTGGAGACAGGGCGGGGCTCGTGGGACGCAACGGTGCGGGAAAATCCACCTTTCTTCGGATTCTGGCCGGTGAACTGATTCCAGACTCGGGAGAGATCATCCGGACGAAAGGCACGGTGGTGGGGTATCTCCCCCAGGCGTTCGCCCTCGATGCCTCCAAGTCGGTCTACGAAAGCGTCCGGGAGGGCGGCAAGGTCGTCCTCGATCTGATCCATGAATACGAGAACCTGCCCGGACACACGCGACGACACGAGGAACTCGAGGAACGGATTGCGACGCTCGACGGGTGGAATCTCGACACCCGGATCCGGACCGCCCTGAACCAGTTGGGCTGCCCGCAGGATGACCGGCTGATCGGTCCGTTGTCCGGTGGGGAACGCCGGCGCGTGGCCCTGGCCCGGGCCCTGGTCAGCCAGCCGGACGTCCTGATCCTCGATGAACCGACCAACCACCTGGACACCGACTCGGTGGAGTGGATCACCAATTTTCTGGCGGATTACCCCGGGGCCCTGCTGGTGGTCACCCACGATCGCCATTTTCTGGACCAGGTGGCCACCAGCCTGGTGGAGCTGAGAAACGGGGTTTTCGAGCGCTACGAAGGCAACTACACCGATTACCTGGTGGCCCGGGCAGAAAAGCTGGCGACGGAAGGTCTGGTGGAACACAAGCGCCAGATGTTCCTGCAACGCGAGCTCGCCTGGGTCCGTCGCCGTCCCAAGGCACAAACCAGCAAATCCAAGGCCCGACTGGACCGGTACTTCGACGCCGAAGCGGCAGGCCCTCCGGCAGTTGAGACCAACCTCGAACTCGTCATTCCTCCACCTCCCCAATTGGGAAACCGGGTGGCTGAACTGATCCAGGTGGGCATGGAATTTGGCGGACGCTGGTTGTTTCGTGGACTGAACCTGAACTTCGCCGGAGGGACCCGTCTGGGGATCACCGGGCGCAATGGACTGGGCAAGTCGACGCTGCTCCGGTTGGTCCTGGGCCATTTCCCCCCCTCCGAGGGCGAGGTTCGAATCGGCCAACTGACCAAGTTCAACTTCGTGGACCAGGACCGTCTTCAACTGCGGGAGGACCGCACGGTCCTGGACGAAGTCAGCGACGGACCGGAATGGGTTCAGTGGGGGGAGGACCAGCTGAGCCTGCGGGGATATCTTCGACGTTTTCTTTTTCCCGAGGACCGGATGATGACGCCGGTCAAATACCTCAGTGGAGGTGAGCGCAGCCGATTGCTGCTGGCCAAGGTCCTCAAGCGCGGCGGGAACTTCCTGATTCTGGACGAACCGACCAACGACCTGGATCTCCCCACCCTGCGCGTGCTGGAGGAGGCGCTGGAAACCTTTCCGGGGTGCGTGCTGGTGGTCAGTCACGACCGGTATTTTCTCAATCGGGTCTGTACGGGGATCGTGGCCTTCGAAGGAGAGGGGCGCGTGGTCTACAGCGAAGGCAACTATGACTATTACCTGGAGAAAAAGCGTCGCGCGGCGGTGACCCCTGGAAAATCCGGGGGTTCCAAGCCGGTACCGGCAGCAGCGTCCCGGGATCTGCCCGTCGTTCCTTCCGTACCGCCGGTCACACCCGCTCCGCGTGCCCGCAAAATGTCCTTCAAGGAGCAACAGGAATGGCAGGGAATCGAGGCGGCAATCGAGGCCACCGACGAAAAGGTGACCCGGCTGGAGGCACGTCTTGTCTCGCCCGAATTCCTCAAATCCGGCGGTGCGGCCATCAAGGAGGCCATGCTCGAATTGGAGTCCGCCAAAAAGGAGGCGGCCCGCCTTTACAGCCGGTGGGAAATATTGGATGCGCTCAGCCGGGCCTCAGCCTGAAGGCGACTTCCATTTGCGCTTCCCCGCCCGGGAGTCGAAATCTCACCAAAAATGAATTCGAACTCGCGGCCCACCCTTTTTGATCCCATCCGGCTTGGTGCCTGGGATCTCCCCAATCGCATCCTCATGGCTCCCCTCACCCGTTGTCGGGCGGGTGAAGGACATGTGCCCAACGACCTGAATGCCGTTTACTACGGACAGCGGGCTTCCGCCGGACTTATCATCAGTGAGGCAACTTCGGTCTCTCCCAGGGGGTACGGCTATCCCAATACCCCGGGTATTCACACGGATGCCCAGGTGGAAGGCTGGAGAAAGGTGACGCGGACGGTCCATGACCTCGGTGGGAGGATTGTCCTTCAATTGTGGCATGTGGGTCGGATCTCCGATCCTGCCTTCCAACCGGACGGCGGCCAGCCGGTGGCACCGTCGGCCCTGGCGCCGCGCGGCCAGATATTTACCGGAACCGCAATGGTTCCCTACACCACTCCCCGGGCGCTGGAGACCTCTGAAATTCCGGGCATCGTCGCCGAGTACGCCGCAGGAGCTGAACGAGCGCGGCAAGCCGGATTCGACGGAGTGGAAATTCACAACGCCAACGGCTACCTGCTGGACCAGTTTCTCCGGGACGGGACGAACCGGCGGACGGATGCCTACGGCGGCAGTCTGGCGGGCAGGGCTCGTCTCACCCTCGAGGTCACCGAGGCGGTGGTCGGCGTCTGGGGGGCTGAACGGGTGGGCATCCGATTTTCCCCAGCCGGTGTTTTCAATGACATGCGGGATTCCAACCCACTGGAAACCTTCTCCTACGTTCTCAAGGAATTGAGCCCCCTCGGTCTGGCCTACGCCCACGTGACCCAGGTGACCGCCCAGGATCTGGCTCATGGAGCCGTGGCCGGCGTCGGCCCCAGGGAACTTCGACCCCGATTCACGGGAGCCATGGTCAGCGCGGGCGGATTTACCCGGGAGACGGGCAATCAGGCCATCGCCGAAGGTTGGGCTGACGCCATCGCCTTTGGTGTCCCCTTCCTGGCCAATCCCGACCTCCCCGAGCGACTCCGGAGAAATGCCCCGCTGAATATTCCGGATGAAGCCACCTTTTATGCTTCCGGGGCGAAAGGGTACACGGACTACCCGCGGCTGGCGGATGAAGGCAACGCGCCGTCGGATGGGCGGGCGGCGGCAATGGCCTGAGCGGCGGCCCAGGCGCTGGACCAGGCCCATTGGAAATTATAGCCCCCCAACCAGCCGGTGACATCGACGGCCTCACCAATAAAGTACAGTCCCGGCTGGTTGCGGCATTCCATGGATTTGGACGAAAGTTCGGCGGTGCTCACCCCCCCCAGGGTGACCTCCGCTTTTTCGTACCCCTCATCTCCCGCCGGCTGCACCGCCCACGCTTCGAGTCGGAGCTTGAGGGCGTTCAGCTCCCGCTGGGGCCACTGGGCGAGGGGACGCCCGTCGGGGAATTCAGCGGCCACGACCGTCGCCAGCCGCTCCGGAATTTTCTGACGAAGAATGGCCCTGACCTCCCGACCGGTGGACCTTCCCGCCCGAAGGAGTTCGTCTGCATTGACTTCCGGCATCAGGTTGAGCTGGATGGGATCCCCGGCCTGCCGATAGCTGGAAATCTGCAGAATGGCGGGGCCACTCAATCCGCGGTGGGTAAATAGCAGGTTTTCCCGGAAGGAGGGTGCACCGTTTCCTGCCGAAGCGATGCAATCGACGGAAAGTCCGCTCAGGGATGCAAACCGTGCCAGATCCCGGGGCATCCAGGTGAGCGGAACCAATCCCGCCCGGGGAGGTATGACCTGAAGGTTGAATTGGTTGGCGAGGCGATAGGCCCATGGACTTACACCCAGCTTTGGAAAGGATAGACCGCCCGTCGCCACCACCAGCGCCCGGGCTGTATGAAGCCCCTGGGAAGTCGCCAGTTCGTATCGGAGGAGCCCAGGATTCCAGATGACACCGTCCGGGGTGCAGGAGGTGAAGATTCGAACGGAACCGGCAGCGCATTCCGCCAGCAGCATCTCAACAATCTGTCGCGAGCTCACATCGCAGAACAACTGGCCCAGTTTCTTTTCATGCCAGGCGATGCCGTGACGATCAACGAGACGGACAAAATCCTGGGAGGTGTAGCGCGCGAGGGCCGACTTGACGAAATGGGGACTGCCGCTGGTGAGGTAATTGGCGGCAGTGGCCCCCCGGTTGGTGAAGTTGCAACGACCGCCACCTGAGATCAGGATCTTGCTGCCCACCCGTGCCTGCTGCTCAAACACTGCAACCCGGCATCCCTGTTGTCCCGCGTTCGCCGCACAGAACAACCCCGCCGCTCCCCCGCCCACCACGATGACATCCCAATCCACCCGCCCAGCATGGCCCGCAGGCGCCGGCGCGGACATCAAAATCAGAGTGCGTCAGCGGCCGGCCAGCCAGGCGCTGACCTGTGCCGCCTGAGGGTGTTGTGGCCTCAGGGTCAGTACCCGCTGGTAATGCGCCCGGGCCCGGGTGGGTTCACCCAATTTGTTCGCATAGAGACCAGCCACCGCCAGGTGAACATCGGCGTCGTCCGGCTGGATTTGAAGAAAGGTTTCCAGTTCCTCGGCGGCATCGGCGGGAAAATTCTGTTGGACCAAGGCAGCGGCAAAGACGCGATGCGCCGAGGCCGACAGGGGATCTGACAGCACGGATGCCTCGGCGGCCTGAACGGCGGTGGCGGAATCGCCCAGGTTCATCGCAACGACCGCCAGGTTGTATTGAGCCGGGTAATAGGTCGGATCCGCGGCCACCGCGAGACGATACGCCGCCAGTGCGCCGGGCCGGTCACCAGCATCCCATGCGTCCGACCCCGCTGTGAACCGGGCCTCGGCCGCAGCACGATCTCCCGCCACCAACCCGCCGGCGTAAGCCCGGGAATATCGCCGGACCTCCGTCCGGGTTGCCCTGACCGCTGGAGAGGGGGTTCGCACCGGGGGGACGACCGGCGTGGGTGCGGGCTCATAGACGGGTCCCCGCGACGCAACCTCGTCACCGGAACGACCAAACCACCGCCGGGGATTGCCCCACCGCACTGGATTCAAGCGGGTCCAGAATCCCGGCTTTTCCGAAGTGCCGGGCGTAGTACCGGAGGTGAGTTTGGAGTCGACCGGGGCAGAGCCCGAAACCGGGGGCGGTGAAGATTCCGAAATGGCAATGGGTGGTGGGGAGGCTTCCTCCTGAGAAACAGGCGCGGCGACAGGCGCCGGTTCGCGCGACCGACTCGGAGCCGCACTCAAGGGAGGATCCTCATGAATCCGGACGATTTCAGGCGGCGGAGGCGAATTCGTTTCAATTCGATTTGTCGTCCCTCGGAGACTTGAAGTCGACGCGATATTGGAATGGGAAGGAGGGAATTCGCGGGGCGGATTGGAAGAGGAAGCGGGGGCCACGAGCGATGCCTGCCCTGGCGGCTGGCGGGAGTCGGTTGAAACCGTTGGAGAACCACCGACGGGATTGGATCCTTCGATTTTCACCGGTTTCGAACCATCGGCAACGACTGGAGGCGGATGGGGAGCCGCCGGATTGGCCGGTCCCACCCAGGGGAGTACGGGAACGGAAGCGTTGGTGGCGGCGGCGCGGACAGGATCACCCGCCCGCCGGGACTCTGGAACCGCGTTGGGTGGCGGAACCGCCTCCAGCATTCGGATGAGATTTCGGATTCCCTCCGCATTGGGCGCCGTCGGCACCAGGTTCAGATAGTCCCTGTAGAGTCCGGCGGCCGTTTTCCGATCGTTGAATTGCTGCTGGGTCAGGACGGCCAGGTTGTAAACCGCTGCGGAATGGCGGGGAGAGAGGTAAACGGCATAGCCCAAGTCCTGCCGGGCCTCGGCATACCGTCGACGGGAAATCTCGACCAAGCCCAACAGGTTCCAGACATCGGGGTTTCGCGCGTCGAGCCGTGCAGCAACGGCCAGGCTGCGCTGTGCCTGATCAAAGGCCCTGTTATGCCACTGGGCCTCGCCGAGAAGACGCCAGGCCACAGGATTTCCCTGATTCGCTTCAACAGCGAGGAACGCACGAAACGACCGCTCCACCTCCAGCCACTCACCCTGCTCAGAAAAAAGGACGCCCAGATTAAAATGCGCCTGGGTGAAGTTGCGATCCTCCTTCAGGGCCTGCAGATAGGCCCGCTGAGCCTCCAGAGATCGTCCGGAGCCATGATAGGCGAGCCCAAGGACGTTCCAAACCCTGGGCTCACCCGCCAAATCGGTCGCTGCTTTTTGAAGCAGCGGAACGGCCTCGGAAAACTTTCCGGCCCTTTGAAGCTCGTCACCTCTGCGAAGTGCATCAACACCATGCGGCTGGCAACCGGCCAATAACAATACCGCTAGAGCCATGACAGACCGGGCAGGGCATGAACGCATTCCCTGCGTGGTAACTGCGAGCCAGCCACGCGTCAAGGAACGGTGAGGACGGACCTGAAATCCACAGTGACTGAAACACGTGCAGGTGATCCCTTACTACCAACCAGTTGGGTGATGCCCGTCCGTTCTCTTAGCGCTGATTCTCATCCCAGATGCTAAGATTTGTTCTTAGTCTCGTTTCCATGACTTATTAAAAGGAGGACGGTTGGTGGACGACAGAAACAGGCGCTGGGGCCTGTTCCAACCTTTTGGCATTTCGGTCATGTCTCCATGGTTTTGAACTTGGCATTCGACGGGCTGATCCATGATATTACGTCAGCAGAACGCCCTCCCAATAACCAGACTTCCCTCCAATGGCTGGAAATTCCGTCAATAGTGCTCCGTTAAAGGCCGGTCGCCTGCAGGCCTTATTTTGCCTAGAGATGTCGTGGTATGCCGTCCAAGTCCAGAATCAACAACCAAGCAAGTTACTAAGATAATTTCTTATGTGTTTTAGTAATTTACCTCAGAACGCTTCCCTGCTATGAAACTCAGCATGAGTCGTATTGTTGCCTGGATGGTCCTCCTCGGTTTGTCTCAACTTCTCGTGAGCGCCTCTGGAGCAAGCCCTCGTGCGACGTTGAAGGGTTTTGAAGTGACCGCTGGGCTGCCCCCAAGCCCATGGTCCGATCCTGAAGCCGATCCCACGATGGCCCTGAACTCCGACGGAACGTTCGGAATGGATCAGGGTGGTTTGGATGCGACGTTTGATGATTCCTTGTGGGCGATGCCGCCGGACCCGGGCACTGATTTGAGCCTGTCGCCGGGCGACGGGGTTGAGACGACCCCGCTCACGCCAGGCAACCCTCTATCGACGGCCAGCACTTTGGGAGTACCGGACGCAGCCTCGGCGGGAGCGCTGCTCCTCCCGACTCCCTCATCCGCCGGGATTATTCCCGCCTTGATTCTTGTCCCAATCAATGGCAACCCCATCCCCCCGCGCGGTAGCATCACGCTGTCCATCTCCCCCACCAACGCCACCTTCAAGACGGGAACGGCATTTCACTTCTCCTCGGCCATCACCAACAACTTCAATGGCATTACCGATGTCCAATGGTCGGTGAATGGGGTTGTGGATGGAGATTCCACCAACGGCCTGATTCATTTCGGTAACTACAACGCCCCCAACAACCTTCCGCCGATCAACCCGATTCGGATCACGGTGGCGTCCATTCAGGATCCCACGGTGACGGCCACGGCCTGGGTGAAACTCACCAACCCTCCTGTGGTGCCTCCTGCCGGCAGCATCACGATTTCCATCTCTCCGACCAACGCGTCATTTCTGCCGGGAACCGCCTTTCATTTCGATTCGGCGATTACCAACTCCTTCAATGGCATCACCGACGTCCAATGGTCCGTCAATGGGGTCGTGGAAGGAGATTCGACCAACGGCCTGATCCACTTTGGCAACTACAACGCACCGGACAGCATCCCACCAACCAATCCGATTCGAATCACCGTGGCGTCGATTCAGGATCCGAAAGTCGTCGCGACCGCCTGGGTGACGCTGACCAATCTACCCCCGCCGCCGCCGGTGACGATGACCCTCACCCCGACCAGCTCGACCCTCAAGTTGGGTAGCTCCGTCCAATACAGCCGGGTGTTGAACAATACGGCCAACTGGGGGCTTACCTGGACGGTCAACGGGATCCCCGGGGGCAATGCCTCGGTCGGAACGGTTGTCAGCAACCTTTATACGGCGCCGCTGGTCATGCCGTCACCCCAGGTGGTAACCTTGGTGGCCACCAGTCAGGCGGACCCGACGGTCAGCGTAACTGCCACGGTCAACCTGCAATTCCCCTTCCCCACACTCACCGCCTCCGCCCCGAATCCGATCACCTTTGGCAAACACAATGTCCTTCTGACCGGCACAGGCCTGGTTCCCCAGACCGTTGTGCGGGATTATCTCGGGACCGCCCTTCCCACGACCTGGCTTTCCCCCACCCAATTGGTGGTGACCGTTGATTTGCCCCCCACACTGACCCGTTTCACCTCGTTTCAAGCGGCCAACCCCAATCCCTACCTCACGCTGTCGCCCTGGTTCAACGTTCCGACCACTTCCGACGGCACCAATATGAGCTTTCTGGCTGCGGGACGACTCCTGGAGCAGGCGACCTGGGGCCCCGACGCCACTAATACCCACACGCTGCAAAAATTCGGCTTCGGCAGTTGGTGGAGTCAGCAAGTGGCGTTACCGCCCTCCACCTATTTTCATGACACCAATTACCCGTACGACCTGACGGCCATTCAAAACCAGTTTGCCAGCAATGCATTGATGGGAAGCGATCAACTCCGGCAGCGGGTGGCCTTTGCCCTATCGGGCTTCATTGTGGTTTCAGGAATCAAGGAGGGGACGGGAGACAAGTTTGCCCCCTACTACAACATCCTGAGCAAGGATGCCCTGGGCTCCTACAAGACGCTCCTCACCGATATTGCACTCTGTCCCTCCATGGCCATGTATCTCGACATGGCCGACAACGACAAGGCCGACCCGATCGCTGGAACGGTTGCCAATGAGAACTTCGCCCGGGAGTTGTTGCAGTTGTTCAGCGTCGGTCCGGTGGTTTTGAATTCCGATGGAACGATTCGGACCGATTCCAAGGGAATACAGATCCCGCTTTACGGCCCGGAGGTCATTCCCCAGATGGCCAAGGTATTCACGGGTTGGACCTATTCTGGGACTCCCGATCCGGTGACCGGGCACAGCCCCAAAAACTTCGATGGGGTCATGCAAGCTGTGGAGGACAACCACGACACCACTGCCAAGACGATCCTGGGCGGGGTGGCGTTACCGGCGGGACAAACGGCCCGGCAGGATTTGGATGCCACCATCAACGCCCTGGTCAACCATCCCAATTGCGCACCCTTTGTCGCCTTCCGCCTGATCCAGCATCTGGTGACCGGCAATCCCACCCCGGCCTATGTGCAACGGGTGGCGACGGTTTTCAACCAGACAAAAGGCGATTTAAGTGCGGTGGTCCTGGCCATCCTGACGGATGCCGAGGCGCGTCAGGGGGATAATCCGCTCTATGTCCCGTCCACCAATGCTGGCCATTTACGCGAGCCGTTGCTGTTCACCCTGGCCAGCATTCGTGCCATCGGTGCGCCGCCGCCGCCGGGATGGCTCGTCTCCCGGTGGACCGCCAACATGGGACAGAAGCTGTTCTACCCGGCCAGCGTCTTCGGCTATTACTCTCCTTACTATCGTACGGGCGCAGGACTGATCGCCCCGGAGTTTCAAACCCTGTCGCAACCGGGAGCCCTCTACCGACTGAATTTTGTCAACAGCCTGATCAACACAGGGATGAACGGATATGCACTCGTCTCCTACAACAATTACATCCCCCTGTCGTACGATCCTGCTGCGTGCACCCAGGCCATCGCCAATCAGTTTTTCTACGGGCGAATGCCATCGAACATCGCGGCAATCATTCAGGCCACCGTCGCCGGGGGGCCGAGCATTGCAGCGTCCATTCACAACGCCCTCTACCTGGCGTTGACCTCCAACTACTATCAGATCCTCAAATAACCCAGCACAGCGGAAAGACCAAAAGACCATGAACACCATTTCACGCCGCGCCCTTCTCCAGTTGGGATTGGGCACCTTGGGATATTTCAGCACCAGCGGACGTCTGGGGCGAATCGGGCAGCTCGCGGCCCAGGCAACAACCACCGCCCCGGATTACAAGGCCCTGGTCTGTGTTTTCCTTGCCGGTGGCAACGATGCCAACAACCTCATCGTGCCCCTCCAGACCCTGCTGCAGACCTATTCGGCCTACAGCGCCGTGCGTGGCACTGGCTTCGGGGTCGACGCCAACCAGCTCCTCCCCATCGTCACCCGGAATGGCGACCAGTATGGACTGCATCCGCAACTCTCAGCCCTCGCCCCACTCTACAACCAGGGTGACCTGGCGATTGTCGCCAACGTGGGTACTCTCTTTCAACCCTCCACCGCCGCCCAAGTCATTGCCGGCTCGGTCCTGGTGCCGTTGAACCTCTACTCCCACTCCGACCAGCAAAGCCAGTGGCAAAGTGCCCAGACCCGAACCCCATCGGCCTCCGGCTGGGGGGGGCGCGTCGCCGACCTCCTCCAGTCCATCAATTCAGCGGCCACCATCCCGGCCGGCATCTCCCTTGCGGGAAACAATCTCTTCCTCAACGGCAACACCACCATCAGCGGCCAGATGGGCACCCAGCTTCTGACCGTGGACGGAATGGACAGCAGCTTCCGTGACGCCGGCCAGCAGAAACTCCTTTCTCTCTCCAGCGGCCTTTCCCTTGTCCAAAGCGCCAACCTGACCTCTTCCCAGGCCATCAGCTTCAACACCGCGGTCAGCGCCGCTCTCTCCAACAGCACTGGCTTCACGACGGTTTTCCCCAACACCATCCTCGGAAATCAGCTCTTCCAGGTGGCCCAGTTGATTCAGGGAAGGGCCGCCTTGGGGGTCAACCGGCAGATCTTCTACGTCAACATGGGCGGGTTTGATTTGCACAGCTTCCAGACCTCCAACGAAACCGTCAATTTCCTACAGCTCGGTCAGGCCCTCGCCGCCTTCTACAGCGCCATGGTCGAATTGGGGACCAACAATAACGTCGTGGCCTTCACCGAGTCGGAATTCGGTCGAACCCTGCAGCCCAATACCACCGGCGGCACCGACCACGCCTGGGGCAGTCATCATCTGGTTCTGGGCGGTCCGGTGAAGGCCGCCGATATCTACGGCACCTTCCCCCGGTTGCTCCTCCGCGGACCCGACGACTCCAATGGACGCGGTGCCTGGGTCCCCACCACTTCCCTCGACCAGTACGGTGCCACTCTCGCCTCCTGGTTCGGCGTCCCAGACGCCTCCCTCAACACCGTCTTCCCCAACCTCCCCAAGTTCTCCGTTCGTAACCTCGGCTTCGTCTAGCCTCCATCCCAAGCTCTCCAGGGCCTTCAGCTTCCGTTGTCCAACAACGGGCTCGAGGGCCTTGAGCCATTCCCTCCGGTCCGTCCCGGGCACTCACCTCCCGCCGGGGCTTTCGCGGTTAGTCTATTTCAAGGAATGGCGTAGGTTTTTTACCTAAGTCATTCAGGGCGAGCTGTTGTTCTCTTGATTAAACGTACCCGACCGACGTCGCGTGCCTGGTTTCCTGCGAATCCAAGCGGGATCGGTGGTGGCAGCGATGAGGCTCCGATTCAGGCGATACGTCCCGCCTGAGGGTACCCAACTGTTTTTCATGACCGAATCCGTTGACCTCTGAGAGGCCAACGGATTCCAGGTCTGTTTTTCGATTGAACCAACGATGCCGGTGTTTCAAGCCGTCTTGAGGTTTGTTTCATCGATGTTGCTTCACATCATGTCTTTACGAATTATTTTTGGGAATCGCTTGAACGTTCCCACGGAATAATAAATTGTATTTAACCGAATTCTTTTTGTTTTTTTCTGGCTGGGGATGGATTTGAGCTTGGCAAATTGCCGACCGACCGGTGAAGTTCAATACAGAAAGCGCACTCAGAAACTCCAATCCCCAACGGCATGTCCGCAAATTACATGATCAAATCCACCTCCAAAAGCGTTGGCCAAGGAAACTTAGGTTACCTAGTGAGTTCACAATCCGACCAAAAGGCGGGCCGCTAAACTGCGTGTTTATTTTAGAATTTTTTCGTACTGAATTTAGGCATTTACCTTACTTGTATTCGCATGAACCTGATTCGATTTTTAGTCGTGCTGATTGTGTCGGGATTGCTCAGGCCTGTTGCCGAAGCACAGGTGCCAGACCCGCTCCTCACCACCACGCCGGTGCCCTCGTTGATTTCGTTCCCAATCTCAACGCCGATTGCCGGCGACCTTGCCCCTCCGCCAGGCAGCATCACCCTTTCCGTTTCGCCAACGAACGTGACGTTCAAGACCGGGACGGCCTTCCACTTTACCGCCGCCATCACCAATACGTTTTCCACGGACATCGGCGTCAATTGGTACGTCAACGGGATTCTCAATGGGGATCCGACCAATGGATTGATGCACTTCGGTAACTACAACGCGCCGACCACCATTCCGCCCGTCAATCCGATTCAGATTATCGTGGCCTCGACATTGGATCCCAAAGTGACAGCCACGGCCTGGGTGACCCTGACCAACCCGATTTTAACACCACCGCCTGGAAGCATTACGCTGACCATCTCCCCCACCAACGCCACCCTCAAGGCGGGAACGGCGTTTCACTTCTCCTCGACCATCACCAACAGCTTTAATGGCATAACCGATGTCCAATGGTCGGTGAACGGGGTCGTGGATGGGGATTCCACCAACGGGTTGATTCACTTTGGCAATTACAACGCCCCAACCAATGCACCACCGGTCAACCCGGTTCAGATCACCGTGTCCTCGACCCAGGACCCCACGGTGACGGCGTCGGCCTGGGTGACCATCACGAACCCCTTGGTAGTGCCTCCTCCCGGCAGCATCACGATTTCCATTTCACCGACCAACGCATCGTTTCTGCCGGGAACTGCCTTCCATTTCAACTCGACCATTACCAACTCCTTCAACGGAATCACCGATGTCCAATGGACCGTCAATGGGGTCGTGGAAGGAGACTCAACCAACGGTTCCATTCATTTCGGTAATTACAATGCTCCGACCACCATTCCTCCGTCCAATCCGATTCAGGTTCAGGTGGTGTCGATCGCAGACCCCACGGTGGCCGCGACGGCGTGGGTGACGCTGACCAATCTGCCCCCTCCGCCGCCGGTGACGATGACCCTCACGCCGACCAATTCGACCCTCAAGTTGGGCGGCTCCGTCCAATACAGCCGGGTGTTGAGCAATACGGCCAACTGGGGGCTCACCTGGACCGTCAACGGGATCCCAGGAGGCAACGCCTCGGTCGGGACCGTCGTCAGCAACCTGTACACGGCCCCATTGGTCATGCCGTCACCCCCGGTGGTCACCCTGGTGGCCACCAGTCAGGCGGACCCGACGGTCAGCGTGACCGCCTCCGTCAACCTGCAATTCCCCTTCCCCACCCTCACTGCTTCCACCCCGAATCCGATCACCTTTGGCAAACACAATGTCCTTCTGACCGGCACGGGCCTGGTTCCCCAGACCGTTGTTCGGGATTATCTGGGGACAGCCCTTCCCACGACCTGGCTTTCCCCCACCCAATTGGTGGTGTCCGTTGATTTGCCCCCCACACTGACCCGTTTCACCTCGTTTCAGGCGGCAAACCCCAATCCCTACCTCACGCTGTCGCCCTGGTTCAACGTTCCGACCACTTCCGACGGAACCAACATGAGCTTTCTAGCGGCGGGACGAATCCTGGAACAGGCCACCTGGGGACCCGACGCCACCAATACCCACGTGCTCCAGAAATTCGGCTTCAGCAATTGGTGGAATCAGCAGGTGGCGTTACCGCCTTCCACCTATTTTCATGACACCAAGTACCCGTACGACCTGACGGCCATTCAAATCCAGTTTGCCAGCAACGCCTTAACCTCGAGGGATCAACTCCGGCAGCGGGTCGCCTTTGCCCTATCGGGCTTCGTAGTGGTTTCGGGAATCAAGGAGGGAACTGGAGACAAGTTTGCCCCGTACTACAACATCGTGAGCAAGGATGCCCTGGGATCCTATGCAACGTTGCTGACCGACATCGCCCTTTGCCCCTCCATGGCCATGTATCTGGACATGGCCGACAATGACAAGGCCAACCCTGCAGCTGGAATTGTCCCGAATGAGAACTTTGCCCGTGAGCTGATGCAATTGTTCAGCGTCGGTCCGGTGGTTTTGAATCCCGACGGAACCATCCGGACCGATTCAAAGGGGCAACAGATTCCGCTTTACGGCACCGACGTGATCGTCCAGATGGCCAGGGTGTTCACGGGTTGGACCTATTCTGGAACTCCGGACCCGGTGACCGGGCATAGCCCCAAAAACTTCAATGGGGTCATGCAAGCCGTGGAGGATAACCATGACACCACTGCAAAGACGATCCTGGGCGGGGTTGTCTTACCAGCGGGACAGACGGCCCGGCAGGATTTGGATGCGACCATCAACGCCCTGGTCAACCATCCCAATTGCGCGCCCTTTGTTTCCTTCCGCCTAATCCAGCACCTGGTGACGGGCAATCCCACCCCGGCCTATGTGCAACGGGTGGCGACGGTTTTCAACCAGACACAAGGCGACTTGAGTGCGGTGGTCCTGGCCATCCTGACGGACGCCGAGGCGCGTCAGGGGGATGATCCGCTTTACGTCCCCTCCACCAACGCGGGGCATTTGCGCGAACCGCTATTGTTCACGCTGGCCAGTCTTCGCGCCCTTGGTGCCCAGCCGCCGCCGGGATGGCTCATCTCCCGGTGGACCGCCAACATGGGACAGAAGCTGTTCTACCCGGCCAGTGTCTTCGGCTACTACTCTCCGTACTACCGCACGGACGCGGGGCTGATCGCCCCGGAGTTCCAGACTCTCTCACAGCCGGGAGCCCTTTACCGGATGAATTTCGTCAACAGCCTGATCTTCACCGGAATGAACGGGTATGCCCTGTTTTCCTTCAACAATTACATCCCCCTGTCCTTCGATCCCGCGGCGTGCACCCAGGCCATCGCCAATCAGTTTTTCTACGGGCGAATGCCATCGGATATTGCAGCAATCGTACAATCCACTGTCGCCGGGGGGCCGACCATTGCAGCGTCCATCCGAAACAGCATCTACCTGGTGCTGCAATCCAACTATTACCAGGTTCTCCGTTGATCCCGGGAGCGGGGCCGTGGTGGTCACCGACTTCGTGTCACTCGAAGGTTCCGGAACCTTCGAGTGAAGGGAGTTCGGGGAGACACCTGGCGCGGCACCGATGGAACCTCGACGTATCCGCCGGTCGTTCAACCAATTGAGCAATCGGTACGACGACAAAAAACCAAACCCCAAGAGATCGAGGAATCCGATCGCCTTGGGGTGGGGTTGGACGAAAAGCTCTCTTTTTAGGCCCCGAAGTTTCCAATGGCCTCCACAGGGCAGCCCTCCATGGCTTCCTTGCAGGCCGCCTCCTCCTCAGGGGTGGTCGGCTGCTTTTTGACGTAGCTATAGCCTCCGTCATCAAAACGCGTGAAATTTTGCGGGGCGGTTTCGCGGCAAAGGTCGCAATCAATGCATTGATTATCGACGAAATACTTGCCCGTGACGTTGTTGGAATAGCGGTTGGCGATTTCGGCCATAGGAGGTTAGTGAGTCAAAGCTCGGGCGACACATATCGTCGGTCCCGTGTGCCCTCGCAAGCGCCAAATTGCGCGAAATTTCTTCGACTCCAGTCCCGATTGAATCATTTTGGGTCGACGGACGTCCTGAATCCCGCAGTGAACTGAATTCCCATGAAATCGATTCGAATTTCCCATCTTCTGCTATTGAGCACCGCCGGACTCCTGATGGAGGCCGCCGAAGTGGACATCTCCAAGCTTCCACCGGCCGCCACCAAGAGTGGTGTCAAATTTGAGACCGACATCAAACCGATTTTTGAAAAGAGCTGCGTCAAATGTCACGGCGCGGAAAAGCAGAAGGGAAAGCTGCGGCTGGACTCCCTGGAGGCTACCCTCAAAGGCGGTGAAGACGCCCCGAACATCGTTCCGAAGGACAGCGCGAAAAGCACGCTGGTCCATTCTGTCGCCCGGATTGGGGAAGAGGACGATTTCATGCCGCCCAAGGGAAAAGGGGATCCCCTGACGAAAGAAGAAGTCGGACTCATCCGCGCCTGGATTGACCAGGGGGCAAAGTAAGGCAGCGCATCGGTAGATTGCCCTCCGCCGGGAGAGCGTTGGAAAATAAAGCCCGGCGAACCTGGCTCCGGCTATGGCCTCAACCTCCGGTCGGGGCCATGGAGCCGTCGTCCGGGGGTAAACCAGCCGGACCTGGGTCGTGGGCCGTGCCTCCCGGGTCTTCCTGGAGTGAGACCAGAATCCGCCGGACAGGTTGCCCCTGAAAGGTATAACCGCAGGCGACGGTGGAGCTAATCACGGCCCCCTCCGACGGTTCCCTGCCATCCACCGTCTGGTGGGAGTTCGGGTCAAAGCGGCTTCCTGGTTCCGATTCAAATGCCAGAAGGCCCACCCGCCGCGCTGTTTCCAGGCAGGCGGATCGAAAGTTGGCCAGTTGCAGTGCCAGTTGCGGTTGGCCGGAGCGCTCTCCGGCCTGACGCAGGGCATGGACATGATCCAACAGATGAACCAGCACCTGGAGCATTTCCGCCTCCTGACGGCGGACTTTATCCAGTTCAAAGCGCAGAGACTGCTTTTCCTGAAGCTCAGTCCGATGGAGGAACTCGGAGAAGGCCTTTGCCTCACCCGCCATTCGATCCACCAACTGCCCTGACTGCTGGTGGAGTTTTTGGGTGTTGGTTTGAAACCCCTCCCATTCCTGGGCTGCGGCAACGACCCGGTTGGCAACCGTGACCAACTGGTCCAACTGTTGAGCGGCCTCCGCGAGATTGACCTGTTCCCAGAGCTTTACAGCAGCCGCGTGTTCCCGAAGAAACGGGTAGATCAAAATCACGGCCCCGGAAATGAAGCAGGCCACCAGGGCGAGGATCAACAACGGGGTTGGCGGCCACTTCGCGGACCAGGCGATGGCCGAGCCCAACGCCACCAAAACGAAATCAGCGAGGAAAAAGGGCCATTTAACGATGATTGGCGCAGACGGAATTGCCATTCGCGACAGATTGCGTGGATTGGGTCGTCAGGGGAAGCCGTTTTGCCTGGAGCGGATGGCTGCTCTTCAATGACTGCTTTTGGCTTTGACCGTTTTTTCTGCCATCGGCTAGGATGACCGTCTTGGGAGCACGTCTCCCGTAGGTATGATCCGTTCTCTGCGCAAATATCAGCAAGGCTTTCTGTGGGTGGCTGCGATCGTGGTGATCACCAGCTTGCTCGCCTTTTTTAAACCCGGCCAGTTCTC
>CAIPFS010000652.1 GCA_903864375.1 uncultured Verrucomicrobiota bacterium | reverse complement strand
ATCTGCCTCGTAACTTTCATCGACGCTAACCAGCGCTCCTCGGAAATCTCGAGAAACTCAGCAGCGGTAATATCCGCGACGTTTCCCGAATGTGTAACCAATTGGGTGGCCCGGCCTCTCAAATCGACGGCAGCCATCACTTTTACGTTAAGTCCCCGCACCCGGATGCAGGAGGTCTGTTAATGTCCGGGGCATTGCCCATCCACCTGACATCGACGGCGGGGCCCCCCCTTTGTTGATGGCCATGTTGAATTCCACAAATGGCAGGACCCTCGGGACCGGACCCAGTCTTTCCGACTGAAAACCAGCGGTACGGCGGACAAGAAGATCTGTGCCTCGGTGCGGTGGTTGGTTCATGGAAAGGTTTTGGAGAAGAACCCACCCACCCGAAGCTTGCAATGACCTGTTTTTCGGTGACGATAGACGACTGATCACGGACATCGCCCCGTCCTGGCGGCCATTGACGCCGAAGTGCCGGGGAGAACGGTGGGTAACGCCGCGAAGTCTGACTTGTGATCCTTGAACTCCATGAATTCGTCCCGTCCGGTTCCGCCCAAACGTCCAGCACCCCAAGGGGGCAGGAGGCCCGTCTCTTCCACCGGTTGGAAGCGGCGACTGGTCATTTCCCCGCAGGGCGAGGTCGATGAGCAATTCCGTCAGGAGCGGGCGGCGCGGCCGGGGCGCAACGAGCGGGAAGCCATCCGCCGGGGGGAGCGACCCTTTTTTCGTCAGGGAGAACGCCCTCCTGCGGCATCGGACGCCCCCTTGCCGCCGCAGACACGTCAGCCAGGTGCCCCATCCTTCCGGGGGCCACGCGACGGGATGCTCCGCAATTCCCGGCCATTTTCCGGGCCTCCGTCCGACGCCCGCTCGGAACGATTTCAGTCTCCCCAAGACGCAGGACGTCCCCGACCGTACCATGGTCCAGGGGAACTGCGTCGCGACGGCCCCGGACGACCCGATTTTCGCGGCCCTCCCCGGCCTTATGGTCCGGGACGTTTTTCCGCGGGAGAACGCTTCCGCCGCCCGGAAGGGGCTCCCAGGTCGGAGGAAACCCAACGTGGTTTTGAACCGTGGAGAAATCGCTCGAATGAATCCTATTTCGGCAACCGTCCGGACCGCGGCCAGATTCTAAATTCGCCCACCTTGGGGGGACCGGTCCGTCCGTCGGCGGGTCTCCATCGACGATTGGAGCCCGCCCCGGCTCCGGTGTCGGTAGCCCAACTGGCTGCTCAGGTGATCGAACGGGCAAATCGCGATGTGCCTGCGGATGCGGCGTTGAGGAGCGCGCTGAAAAACGCCCGCGGACTGAGCCCGGTCGACGCCGAAGCGGTCAGCCATGCCGTGTTTCAACACTACCGTTGGTTCGGATGGCTGGATGCCGAAGCGCCGATTGACGCCCGTCTGGATCACGCGGCGGAACTGGCCTCCCGGTTCGAACGAAATCCCGGGTCCTTTTCCGACGACGAACTGCGTGAGCATGCCTTGCCGGCATGGACTTCATTGCAGGTCGAGGCTCCTCCCAACTGGGCTCGCAGCCTTCAGATCCAGCCTCGTTTGTGGCTTCGGGCCCATCCCAACCATGGGGATCAACTTCCGGATCAAATGGAGGTCAGGCCCGGCCCGTTTCCCGGGAGTTTTTTGTATGGCGGATCCGAGGACCTCTTTGTCCATCCAGCCTTTCAAGCCGGGCATTTCGAAATTCAGGACCTCGCCTCGCAGGCCGTCGGACTCGCGTGCGCACCCCTGCCGACGGAAACCTGGTGGGATGCGTGTGCCGGCGAAGGCGGTAAGACCCTCCACCTGTCGGCATTGATGAAGGGCAGGGGAATGATCTGGGCGAGCGATCGCGCCTCCTGGAGGTTGGAGCGGTTGCGTCGGCGGACGGCGCGGGCCCATTGCTTCAACTACCGTGTGGCTCCCTGGGATGGCGGAGAGAAACCACCCACTCGTACCGAATTCGACGGAATATTGGTCGATGCACCCTGTTCCGGGTTGGGAACCTGGGGGCGAAATCCTCATGCCCGATGGACGACAACGCCGCAGGACGTTCTTGAACTGGCCGAGGCACAGCGGCGACTGCTTTCTCATGTGCGCGGTTCCCTCAAACCCGGCGGGCGTTTGGTCTATGCGGTTTGCACCTTGACCCGCGCGGAGACGACTGAAGTGGCAGAATGGTTCACCCGGACGTATGCCGGAGAATTCGAGCCAGTGCCCGTGGTCAATCCGTTCGCCCCCCAGGCGGCCCCGGTCACTCCCCTGATCCTGTGGCCTTCCGATACGGAAGGAAACGGGATGTTCATCGCCTCCTGGCGTCGAAAGACGGCGGCATAGACCGACGGTTTGTCCAGGCCACCGGCCGGTGGTCTGGGATGGTCGGTCCGGTGGTTGGAATTCCACCGAAATGCGTTCAATTCGGCTGCATTCCCGTCTCTCCTTCCAAGACGAGATCCTTCCTGCGGAGCATTGTCCCCCGGGCCGAACCAATTTCTTGGCGTCTCCGGGCGAACGCAATGACGTGTCGCGCCACCGAACTTCCTTAAACCATTCGGTTGCAAGGGCTCACGGTGCATTACTGAACTTAATGGTAATAAATCGACAGCCCCGGCTTTTCCTCCGTCAGTCCGGGCATGGAGGATGATCGCCGGTCTTCCCTGATTCGGAGTCCAGCCGAGCGCAGGAGTTATCATCACAAGACATCATGAAATCGGATGACGCGCGATGAGATGAAAATTGTGCATGAAATCAATAAACAAAATTCATCCGATTTCTGACGAGTTCATCACCATTT
>CAIPFS010000651.1 GCA_903864375.1 uncultured Verrucomicrobiota bacterium | reverse complement strand
GTCCTCCTTTCGTTTCGCACGAATCTCACGTTCCCGCGAAGTGAGTGCGGCCTCCTTGAAGGCGGCAATCCGGTTCCGGTACGGTTCCTCGAGCTTTTCCTTCTCGTCCGTCAGCGGTTTGAGCAGGGATTCGATGCGTTCCTTTTCCCTCTCAAACGCCTTCTTTTCGGAGTCGGGATGAATGGCGGTTTCGGTCAGTTGGGTCCCGGCGAAACAGGCCTCGAGACCATAATAATCTGCCGCCGAAATCGGATCGAATTTGTGATCGTGGCAGCGGGCGCATCCGACCGTCAGTCCGAGGAAAACGGATCCGATCGAACCCACGACCTCGGTCAGTTCATTTTGACGCCTCACCTCAGGGTCGATATTTCCGGCCACGACTTCGCGGGGTCCGGCACGACCGAAGCCGGAGGCAATCAATGCTTCGGGATCGCCGGGGGCTGCTTCCTCGCCGGCAATTTGAAGGATCAGGAAGCGGTCGTAGGGAAGGTCTTGATTGAAGGCCCGGATCACCCAATCGCGGTAACGCCAGGCATCCGGACGATCGGCATCGAGTTCAAATCCATTGGAATCGGCATAGTGGGCCAGGTCCAGCCAATGCTGAGCCCAGCGTTCGCCGAAGGTCGACCGCGAGAGCAACCGGTCCACCAGGCGCTCCCATCCCAGGGACGATGGCTCCCGAAGGAATTCCTCGCGGTCGGAGGCGCTGGGCGGAAGTCCCGTCAGGTCGATGGTCACCCGACGGAGTTGATCGGTCGGGGAGGCTTCCGGGGCAGGCGAAATTCCAAGCTGTCGAAGCCGGGTCAGGATGAAGGCATCGATGGGATTGGCGACAAGACGGCCATCCACCCGGGGAGGTGCCCACTCCCGAATTGGACGAAAGGCCCAGTGGTTGAGCGGGTCGGTCGACGGAGTCTCCGGTGAGGAGGATGTCCCGGCTCCGAGTCGCACCTCCTGTGCACAGAGCAGGAGAAAGCCGACCAAGACCGTGAGGCACTGGATGGGCTTTTTTGATTTCATTCCCGTATTCCCAATGAAAGCGGCTCAGCCAAAACCTGCAAGTTTCCAGGCCGTGTTTTCAAGATGCAGTGGGCTGTTCGGCTGGCGATGACGGACCAGGGCTTCGTCGCGTGGAGGTTGGGTCTTTTCCTGGGCACGAATTAGTGCGGCTTTAGTGGACTGGAAGGGGTGGGGCCGGCCTCGTAAATGCCTGCCAACTCCAAAAGCAGGGTCTCGAGCTTTGTCAGATATTCAGACTCCGGCATCGTGCTTTTCTGTTCCCGGAGTTGATGGATCTCGTCCTCCAGTTGATCACGTCTGGCGCGGATTTCCGGCGGCCAATGTTGCTCGGTGGGATCGGGTTTAAGGAAGATTCGGGCTGCCAGAAGTCCATCGGGCTTGCTTCCGTCCGCGGGTGTCTGGGTGACATGAATTCCGCGAAACCATTCGGCGGATGTACCCTTCTGGTCTCCATTGTCATCGATCAGGGCATGTTCCGTTACCAGCCGGTTATCGGCTTGATAGGACTCCCGGACGCGAGCCGCCGCCGCGAGGAATACTTCGAGGAGGGAGATTTGTCCGTCCTGGTCCAAATCACTGGCCGGATTGGAGAGGGATTCGGTCAGATACTGGCCGAACCGGGCGAAATTCAGTTCATTGCCGCTGCGGGTCGCACTGATGACCACCCGGTTTGTTGCCGACAGTGCGGTGATGAACGGGGCGCTGCCGGCAGTGGTGTCGATGACGATCACCGTCCGTCGAAACGGTTGCAGCCAGGCAGCCAGCTGACTCGCTGACAGGTCCGGTCCCCGCAGGTTGAATCGGGCCTCATGGCCGTCGAAAGTCCCGTGCCCGATCAAAATCAGCCAGAGGGGGCCGGTGCCGTCCCGGGGTTCCGATTTCAAGACCTCTCCGAGGGAGGTCAGATCATTGGTTTTGGGGGTTGGGTCGGCACCCATGGCAACGAAGCGAGCCTGCGATTCCGTCGCCACCGCTTTCCATCGGTCCAGCTGACTTAGAAAACGGGCGGAATAGTCCTCCTCCCCCGGCGCACCCAGCACGGTGATCATCGTAGGAGTCTCATCCGCCCAGGAAGGCCAGGCCCATCCGGGGAAAATCAGGATCGTCAAACCGAGGAACCATCCCCGCACCCGTCGACGGAATGAATGTCGGGCGGGCCGCTTCATGGGAGACCTTTCGTTCGACGAATACCCCATTCCCCGATGAGACAGGCCAGTGCCAGGGCGAAAAGCAGTGGGGAATGCCAGATGGGACGTGCCTGGCTTTCCATGACCGGTGCGGCATGTTGGGGCAGCGACCTGGCGAAGGATTCCAACTCGCCGGCGGAGATCACCCGTCCACCGGTGTGTGCAGCGAGTTGTTCCAGCAGGTGACGATTGGGAACCAGGGATTTGAATTCATCGGCAGCCGGATCGTGACTCCATCCAACCTGGGCCCGACCCACTTCGGCCCCATCGGACCGGGTCACCACCGCCCGCGCCCGGTATCCAGCGGCGAGTCGCGGTGCAAAGGTGGCCTGGTAAAGTCCGGGCGTGGTTGTCGAGGCCTCGGCCTGAATGAGAACGGCATTGGTGGGTCCCGATTCGCCGGTTTTAAGAAGGATGGGTTGGATATCCAGGGTCACCCGGGCGTTGTCGAGGGGGTGAAATTGCAGATCCCGTGCACGAACCTCGAGGCGAACGGTGCCCGGCGAAGACTCGGTTTCCGGTTCCAGAACCAGTTCCACCGGTCGGGGAACATCGGTCACAAGCCATCGGAGAAACTGGCGCCAGGATTTTTCCATGTCCTCGCGGGCGGAGGTGCTCTGCATGCCCCACCGCCAGACATCTCCAATGGTCAGGGCGGCGGATCGACCCTTGCCGAACCGCTGGGCGATCAGGGCGGGATAAGAGTGTCCGCCGGGAGTCCCGACGGAGGCCAGAATACTGGCGCCCGGCTTGGCCTCTCCCACGGCATTCAGCACCTGGAAGGACGGCATGCCAGCGATGCGTTCCTTTTCCTCCGCCTCGGTGGGGCGCAATCGTGCCCATTCTTGAAGCAATCCCTCGCGTGTCAGTTCAAATTGAAGCATCCCCTGCGTTGGCGGAGCCTCGGGACGGTCCAGATAGACGGGAAGCATTTCACCGACGGGGGTCCGGGCGTACTGGCCTTCGCGGAAACTCTCCATGCCGCCAAGCATCAGAAAGGCCCCTCCTCGTTCTGAAACAAACCGTTGGATCAGCGAGGCCTGGTCGGCTGTGAAAAAGCCAGCCTCCACATTGTCCAGAATCAATCCCTGATAGGAAAAAAGCTCTTCAGGTGAGGTGGGGAATCCGGCGGCGAGTTCCAATTCATCCCGCGTGTTCAGGCGCTTGAGCACCGGTTGATCATAACGCTCGAGCTCCTCAGCTCCGGCATTGGCCGACCCTCGAAACAGGGGATTGCTGCTTTCGCCTGCGCGCCCGCGGAAATCAAACCGTGCCTCGCGTCGGGCGATGCGAATCAGTGCCACCAGGTCCAATGAATGGTCACTTTCGATTGCCCGGTTCAGGAATTTGTACTCCCATCCCGGGCGTCCGGCCACGTAGAGAATGCGGTGCCGGGACTCATCCCGGTCAATCACCAGGATGCGACGATTGTTGGCCAGGGTGGCCTCCTCCAGAGCCTTTCCACCGGTGGCTGCGCCCTGAAGGGATGCCTCCAGTTCATAAAATGAAAGTCCGGGTTGCTCTGGTTTCCACTGAAATCGAAAATTCAATGCCGCCGGATCGGACGTTGCCGTTTGTTCCTGATGAAGGATTTCCCGACCGGCCTGGTCGCGCACCCGGGCGACGATGGTTCGACCAGCAAAGCCAGCCGACGAAAGTTGGGAGCGCACAACGACGGGCGCATCCTCAAACGCGCCCAGACTGGCGTTCGCCTCCTGAATGGCGACATCGCGTGGAGGTTTCTCACTGCCCATCACCACCGGATAAATCGGAGGAAGGCCGGTCAGGCCGGGGATCATGCTTTCGGCGAGGTCGGTCGCATTCCCATCGGTCAGAAGGACGACGCCCGCGAGGGGACGGGACTTGAATCGGGCCGCCAGTTGACGCAGGGCATTCCCCAGATTGGAAGAACGCCCCTCAAAGGTCAGTTGGGCGGGTGACGGGGCAGTTTCAAGCCGGGAATCAAACCGGTAACGCCGGACTTCGAAGGTTTGAGACAAGCGTTTCTGCCATCCGGTATCCGGGGCTGCCACCAACTGCCGGAGGGCTTCACCGCGGCTTTGTGTTGCACCGGGGTCATGAATGTTCATGCCCTCGCTGGTGTCGGCCAGGAGGGCGATCAGATTGGCACCGGGACGTGCCCGGGATTCGGTCCACAACGGGTCCAACAGGCAGAAGGCCAGTGCGAGAAGGGCCGCCAGACGAAGACCGAACGCGACGCGCACCCAGATTCCTCCGGTCAGGCGTCCGTAACTCCACGTCAACAGCAGGACCGCCGCGACGACGAGTCCCAGCGTCGGCAGCCACCAACCGGTGGTGTAGATCAGGTTTGAGGGCAACATCCGGTCAGTGGTCCTTGCCCAACTCCTGGTAGTACTTCTGGAGACGCTCGGCATAACGTGCCGGGACGGGATCGCGATCCAGTGGCACGAGAGCGTCTTGTGATCCGCGTCGGGCCAGTTCCTCCGCGAGTCGATTTCTCACCTCGACCAGCGGTTGGACGATCTGGCTGTTGACCTTCAACCAGTCCGGTTTCTGGCGGTTGTTTTTGAAATCAATCCGCATCTGGCGCGCCTTTTCCCGGGCCGAGGCGACCGCGTTGCGAAGGTCGGGGGCATCCACCAGTTCCTCGACATCCCGGAGGGTGTTGGCCCAGGGCGTGAAATTTCCTCCCGTGATCGGACTGCCTTCCGGGGCGGTGATTCCCCTGTCGGAACCTGAATTTCCGTACCCTGTATCGACGGGATTGCCCGCCCCGGTGCTCCCACCTCCGTCGCTTCGTCCGGTCCGGGAGGGGTTCGAACCGGCGGCACCTTGACGCGACGGGTTTCCGGGCGTGGACGAACTGCCAGCGACACCCTCGCGTGAACCCGACGGAGAAGCCCCCTTTGGCCCGGGGGATTGGGGTGAACCGGGGGCACTGCCGGACGGTGTTGCATCACCCGGAGGAGTCGCTCCGTCCGTTGATGAGACTGACCCGGATTTGGAGTTGTCTGAAGCTCTGGTCGCGGGTGACGGTGAGCCTTTCCTGGACTCGTTCGGTTCGGAGGTCGATGCCCCAACGGCTGCCCGGCGTTCCGATTGCAGGGCCTGGGTGATCCGGTCCAGTGCGGCGGCTGCCTGCCGGAGGGCCTCCGTATCGTCTCCGACCGCGCTGGCGGCTGCCTGTTCAATACCCTGACCGAGACGGTTCAATTCCGACTGGGCGGACGCTCCCGCACGGGCAGCCTCCGGGAGAAGGCCCTGCCGCGCCAGTTCAGTGGTCAGGCCGAGAGACCTGGCCTCGCCGTCGTTCTGAAGTTGTTCCAGCTTCTGGTCCAGACTCCGGGTCAGCTTCCGCTCCTGGAGCAAGGATTGGCGGAATTGCTTGACCGTATCGGTGTCATTCTGGCCGAAGTGCCGGAGAGAGTCCTCCAGTTTCTGGCTGGCTCGTGGTTCTGATACCTCGGCAATCTGCGCCACCTGGCGGGCATCCTCGACCAGTTTTGTGAGCTTCTCCCGTTGTCGGGCCAGATCGTCGACCAGCGCTCGGTGAAGTTCGGAGGAATCCAGCGAATGCCCCGCATTGGATGCGGCATCCCCCAGTTTTTTCTCCAACTCGGTCTGCCGTTGAACCAATTGCCGGGATTCAGATCTCAGGTTCTTGAGCTCCTCTCCCACCTGGCTTGCCGCACGTCGTCGGAGGGATTCCCGCTGCTCTTCCAACCGTTGTTGAGCCCGGGTGCCCGAAGCAATCGCCTGCGCGGTGGACCCCTTCCGAGCCTGTTCCGCCGCCCGTTGCATGTCGGAGCGCGTCTCATCCAATCGCTGCCGCTCCTCGCTCATCGACGACTGATTTTCAGGTCTTTCCATTTGCCTCGCCAATTCGTCCGCGTCGGCAACGAGTTGACGCTCGTTCTCCTCAAGATGTTTGAGTTCCCGCTGGATTTCGTTCCGCTCGGGTTCGGTCTTTGCAGCGGCCAGTGCGGTTTGAAGTTCTTTCAGTCGTTCGTTGACGTCCTCCTGCCGGCGCGCCAGTTCCTTGAGGCGCTCGAGGATTTGTGACTGTTCCTTCTGTTGCGGGTTGGCCAGGGCTTGCGCCTGCTTCTGGCTTTCATACTTGCTGTCGGTTTCGGTGAGGTCGAGTTGATCCAGTTGGCGCTGGTTGGAGTTGGAATTGCTTTTGCCGGACCCCTTCTGCTTGTTGCGGCTCACCTCATGCTCCCGCGCTGCCATGGACAGAAGCGCCTGATAAGCGGATTGCTCCGAGGTCATCGCCAGGGCGAGGGCATCATTTTTGTTCGCGGCCTCCACCAGATGACCCACGGCCTGCCGCATCGGATCGGTCACCGCCTGCCACTGTTTCTGGGCCGACGGACTGGTTGCCTTCTGTCCCACTGCTGTGGCCTGCTTCAAGGCTTCCTTCTGAGACTCGCGGAGGGTCGTCACATCATTGGTCGGTGCCGTCGTCAACGATGAGCCCAGCCGGTTCTGGAGGTTCCAGGTGGCGAGCAACACCTGCCGTTGCAATTCGGCCAGTTTCTGTGCGGGGCTGCTTTGACTTCCCGATTTCCCATCGCTTTGCGAGGCATCGGGAGCCTTGCCCTCGCGAAAGATCTCGTCGAACGGACGGATTTCGGCCAGGTAAAGGTCGGTCCGTGTCCGACGTTTCTGGCCATCCCGGTCGAAGTCATCCGCCCAGCCAAACCACGAGATCAGTTGTCCCGCCTTGAGGTGGAGACTTTCAATTTCCAGGGTGTGCTTGAATTCCTGTCGGGTCTGTCCGGCCACATCCCGCCCCAACTCCAGATATCGGACTTCTTCTCCGACCAGTGATAGCCCAAGACCATACGCAAGGACGCCCACGTCGTCCCAGACGGTTCCCGAGAATGCCAGTTCCTCCAACGCGGAGGGGTGGGCGTCACCTCGGGGAGAGGTCATCCGAATTTCAGGTCGCCGGTTGGGTAGGGCTTCAAAGACCAGGGGGGGCGACGGTCGATTGGTGCGGCCTTCAAAGTCGACCAACCGAAGATCGTACGTCCCACTGGTCAGCAATCGATCATTCTCCAGCACGGCCTGCGCACGATTGGTGAACGTTAACAGCGTCAAATCGGGTACGGAATTCGTCCGCGAGATGAGACGGGCGGACCGGACGGGATGATTCAGCTGGAGAGTCAACCGGACCTGGCTTCCTTCCAGTGAGGCAATCCGGCGGGTGTCCTCCAGTCGACGCTCCTTCTGTCCTGTGTAAGGGGGAGGCGATATCACGGCGTCGGCCCGCTCGAGGCGGGGCAATTCAAAGACATGCACGTGGAAGCGGCGCGACTCCAGTCCGGCACCGATGACGCGATAGTCGAAATCGTCGGTCACCCCGGGAATTCCGCCGCCGTACAATGGCTCGGAAAGACTCTGGATCAGTCCAATGGTCTGTTCCGGTTGATGGGGCTGGCTCCAGACCAGTTCGACTTTGGAAGGTGCTTTTTGTCCAAAACGCGCGGCGACCACGAGGTTTTGTCCCCGTTCGATTTCGGTGTCTCCCGGAGTGACTTCGAGGTGGGGCGCGTTTTCGATGGCTGTTCTCGAGGACTGACGAGTTGCAGATCCTGATCGCAGCCAAGGGACAGTCAGAGCGACCACAACGACAACACTCGCAATCTGTGCCAGTCGAAGAGCAGTCAATTGCCGGAGCGGGAAGGACTCTCTCCAGTCATGTGCATCCGCATGTTCCATCGCCTTTCGGAGCACACGCTCTTGTAGGAACGTTGTCGGCTCATTCCGAGGAATCTGATCAGCGGTGATGAGGAGCCCATTCAAGTCCGGGAAGGTCTGTTCAACCTTTCGGATGGCGGCGGCGCGGTCGCCCCCGGAAAAAGGCCTTAGGGAGATTGCGATTCGGACCAGCAAACAGAGGATTGCCTGGCCCACTGCGAATCCGATGGCCCAAGGAACCAGCGGCGATCGGGCGACCGCGGGCACCGCCAAGGTCAGGGCGGTGATCGCGGCGGCCAGCGACCCACTCAGGGTCATCCACCCGGAATCGCGCCTCTGTCGCTGGCGTTTCAGGACGGGGGCGAGGCGGTGGTCAAATTCATTGCGGTTCATGCCAGGGAGGGGATTGGGATGGCCTGACGGTGACGAGTGAGCCGGGTGACGAGGGATTCCACCAGGAGGATGACCCAGGTGGCGACGAGGAACCAGCGCCAGAGTTTCTGTCGTCCCTCGGTTTCCGTTGCGGCCACGGTGGAAGCCGCGGCGGTGGATGCCGGTGTAACCTGGCCCACGGGAGCGCCGAAACGGGTCCAGACATCCGCGGGCAAGGGGGCCGTTTGTGATTCCGTCGGGTCCAGATTAACCGCCCAGGAGGAGCTGGTTCCTGCTCCCTCCACCCGGTAAATCCCGGGCAGGGAGGTGTTCTGGAATTGGCGGGCGGTTGCGGCCAGCGGAACAATACTCCCATCGGGAAGCCGTACCCTGCGTTCGGCAGAGTTCGGAATAAGGGTGACAGCATCTCCGACGCTCCAGTGGTTGCCCGCTTCGGGAGGGAGGGTTTCCGGGTTGAGGATCCCGTCGATCCACGGGACAAATTTGGTGGAAAGCGCCAGCTGACTGTCCACCGACGACCAGCCGGAGGTGAGCACGATGACGCGCCCCTGTTGAACCGGGATCTCCAGCAGGGCGGGATCTCCGGTGTCAAATCGGGCAACAATCCTGACCCCCGGAATTAGAGAGGGATTGATGCGCCGGTATTTCCAAAAATGGATCCGCGAAAAGTCGTGAAATTTGGGATCGGAAAACGGAGCCAGGAGCGGGTGTTGGAAATCCATCTCCCCCAGCAGGGCATAGTCCTTCGGGACAACGTCCTCCAACACCAGGCCCTGAACTCCGGTCAATTGAGACAGGGTCGATCCTCCCTCGGATGTCTTGGGACTGAACAGCAGGGGGACTCCCTGTTCGACCTTCGCCCGGATTAGGGCCGCAGTGGAATCGGGAAGCGGGTCTGTCACCACAATCAGGGCGAGATTCAAGAAATCGGCAGGGTTGGGGGTGTCGGTGGGAGCCAGGACGCGAAGGTCGGACTGGGAAGGGACACCGCGGTTGAGGGCGCTCCGCAGAAAGAACAGCGATTGCCGGGCGTCGGTCGCACGGTCCGATCCGAAATAAAGCACCGAGGTGGGTTGATTCACGACTGCCGCGAGAAAAATCCGGTTGTCGAACGGATCGTCGTCCCCCTGCAACCGGACGACCTCGGCACGGGAGGATGGTCGTGGGGACAGGGTGACGGTGCGGGATTGACCGGGCGGAACGACGACATCGATCGGCTTTCCAATATATTCCTCTGAATCCAGGGAGGTCCAACCGACCTGAAAGTGATCGCGCTTCGCGTCGGTGGCATTGCTGACCCGCACCTGATGACCGGCAGGATCCGACCCTGGAGCCACGTCCGGGGAGCTGATCCATTGCACTCCGGCATTGTTACCGGAGCCGGCCCTAACTGGAGCCAGTTCCAACTCGATGCCCGGCGGCCATTCATAGCCTGCGAGCGAGTCAACGTGCGCCCCTTCCTGCTGGTCACTCACAAGAACGAGTCGTCGGCGGCTGGGCCCTCCCCGGTCGCGTTCCGCTTCCGACAGAATTTCTGCCGCCTGCTGGAGGCAGAGTCCGAGCCGGGTCGCCGACCAGGACGGCTTGAGGGCATCCAGGCGGGAAACGGCAAGGGGGCGGCGCTGATCGGCGGGGAGCCCAGTCCATTCGGCGTGGGTGACGACGGGGCGGAGTTCACGGTCGAAGGTGTAGACGGCAATCTCATCGTTCGCTCCGGACCGTTCGAGAGCCGTTTTGACGGACTGGATGGCTTCGGCCCAGAGGGTTCCGCGCCGCATGCTGGCACTGTCATCCACAAGAATCACGAGGCGTTGGATACCTCCCGCAGGGTTCTGACGGGCGGAATCGGGGAGAAACGGCCGTGCGAAACCAAGGGCCAGAAGCGCGAGGGCGAGGCATCGCAACAGAAGCAGCAGGAGATGGTTCAGCCGGCTGCGTTGGGTCAGCCGTGGCGGGGAGGGGCGTAAAAAGCGGAGGGTGCTGAACAACGTTCGCTCGCGGGTGGTTTGTCGGATGAGGTGGAAGACCACGGGCAGGCTGAGGGCCAGTCCACCGAGCAGGAACCATGGGGTGAGAAAACTCATGAGCGTCCGGGGGATGACGTCACCCGCGACCGATGACGACCGGTTCGCGACCACAGTTCCAGGAATTCCGTCAGGGCCAATTCCAGGGGTTGATGAGTCGGCAGCTGCCGAAAGCCCACCCCGAGTCGATCACAAATGGACTGCAACTGCCGATTGTGGCTGGTCAGCGCGCTCAGGTAATCAACGCGCAGGGCCGCGGGATCGATCGGCAGGGTGCGTCCGGTTTCAAGGTCCTCCAATAGTGTCGGTTCCGAGAAATCAAAGGTCAGTTCCCGTGGGTC
>CAIPFS010000650.1 GCA_903864375.1 uncultured Verrucomicrobiota bacterium | reverse complement strand
CTTCCTCTTCACCTACGGCGACGGACTGACCAATAGCGATATCAATGCCTCCATCCGATTCCATGAATCTCACGGGGCAACCGCAACTGTCACGGCCGTAAAGCCCATCGGGCGGTTCGGTGAATTGGCGATGGACGGACAGACCATCACGGCATTTCGCGAAAAACCCGAACAGGAAAGCTCGTACATCAGCGGCGGATTCATGGTGCTCAACCAACGGATCGGGCAATACCTGGATGCAGGAGACGAGTGCATCTTCGAGCGGAGTCCCATGGAGCGACTCGCATCGGAGGGTCAGCTGAAAGCCTATTGCCATGACGGCTTCTGGCAATGCATGGATACCTATCGGGAACAGCAGCTCCTGGAACGAATCTGGGCCACCGGAGCGGCACCATGGAAAAAGTGGTAGTCCGTTCCCGGAGGAATGCAGTCCATCTCCACTGAGTTGCTCTGAAAGGGGATGGCCTCGATTCAACTCCGCCAAAACATCAAATCTTCAAAACGGGAATTGAAACCCGCTTCACGATGCGCGTGCTAGTCACCGGGGGAACCGGCTTTTTGGGAGGGTTTCTGGTACGCTCCGCTGTCGCGTCAGGCCTGACCGTCGCCGTTCTGAGTCGAGACGTGCCTGCCGAGCCATCCCCGGATGTCACCTGGATTCGAGGTTCCCTCGCAAACCCCGACTGGTCGGCAATCCAAAAGTGGAATCCGGAGATCTGTGTCCACGCGGCCTGGATCGCCACGCCGGGAATTTACCTGGATTCCCCTGAAAATGGGATTCTGGTGGAAACGAGCCTGGATTTTTTTAGAAAATTGTCGGGGTTTGGCCTTCGCCGGGCGATCGTCCTGGGCACGTGCATCGAATACGCGATGACGGGACACCCCTTCAACGAGGAATCGACCCCCCTTGCCCCGCTGAGCCCCTATTCCCGGGCCAAGCACCAGCTTCACCTCCAATTGCGGCCCCTTCTGGCGGATCGGCGTTGCTCGCTGGCCTGGGCCCGGATTTTTTATCCCTACGGACCTGGGGAACACCCGGCACGGCTCACCAGCTCACTGATTGACCGGCTTCGCGCGGGTGAACCCGTGCGCCTGAAGACCCCCGACAGCGTCAAAGACTATATTCACGTGGCAGATGTGGCCAGTGCCCTCCTGCATCTGATCCGATCGGATATGGATGGTGCCATCAACATCGGGAATGGCGTTGGAATCCGCATCGCCGACCTGGCGCACCTTATCGCCGGGGTCCTCGGGCATCCCGAACTCATCGAGGAGGCGCCCGGAGAGCGGAACCCGCTCGATATTATCGTCTCCGACAATTCCCGGCTGCTTTCGCTGGGCTGGCGCCCGGAGGTGAGCCTTGAATCCGGGGTTCAAGGCATGATACAGAAGGGCCTGAAATGACGGAGCGACATGACTGTCCAGGTTGTGGTTCCACGCAGTTGACCGGATCCCTTATCCTGCCCAGTCAACCGGTGGTCCTCAACTACCGTTTTCCCACGCCGGTGGCGGCTCAGCAGGTGGAGCGGCGGGACATCCACCTCCGTCAATGCGAACAGTGCGGGCTGATATTCAACGCGACGTTTGAACCGGACATCATCCCCTACGACGAAAATTACGAAAATCGGCAATGCCATTCAACCGCCTTTGAAGAGCACCTGATCTCGGTTGCCTCCTCGCTGGTCGAATACCATCGCCTGGAGGGGGGAACTCTTCTGGAGGTTGGCTGTGGCAAGGGTGATTTTTTGAAGCTCATCTGCCGGCTCGCCGGTGCGGGCGGCGATGGATATGACACATCGTATCTTCCCGGACCTCAGGCAGAACCGCCCCACCTTCAATTTTATTCCCAGTACGTCACCGCCGCGGAGATCCGCCGACCCTATCAAGCAGTGCTCTGCCGTCACGTCATCGAACATGTCCCGGAAATCGGTTCCTTCTTGAAATCGCTCCACGAGATTGCCGTGGCGGCGGGGAATCCGGTCATCGCCCTCGAGACACCCCGTGTGGAATGGATTTTCGACCAGTTGAGCTTTTGGGACCTCTTCTACGAACATTGCAACTATTTCTCTGAACCGACCCTTGCCTACCTGTGCCGCCAGGCTGGGTTTGAAGTCGTCCGGCATCGCCGGGTTTTTGGTGAACAGTATCAACTTCTGGAGCTGCGAATTGCTCCCGGGCCCGCTTCAGAACACCCACCTGGAATATTGGAGACGGCTGATTTGTTGCAATTTGCCCGATTGATCGCGCAACGGGTGGAGTCCCTATCCCGCCGCATTTCCGATTCAGCCCGTGGATTACCCTGGGGAATCTGGGGGGCCGGGGCCAAGGGTGTGTCACTGGCAAACCGATTTCCCGACATGGCACCGGCGTTGGTCATTGACTCCAATCCGGCCAAGCAGGGCGGGGTCATCAGCGGGACGTCGATTCCCATCGTTGCTCCGGACGATTCACGAATCCTCCAGCTTCAATTGGTGATGATCGCCAATCCCAATTATGCCCCGGAGATGGCAGCCACACTTCAACGCATCGGTTTCACCGGAACCACCCTGACCCTCTGACATGAAGATCATCATTGATACCGAAAAAAAGACCCTGGAGTACCAAGGGTCGGACGGTCCCACGGTTCTACCCCTTTACTCGGATCGGGCGTTCGATCTCATTTCTGATCAATGGATTCAGGTGGGGTGGAACCAGAAATATTCGTACACCTTCTCCTGGTTTGGCCGTCCGATCATCCAACTGCCAGAGGACATGATCCGCACGCAGGAGGTCATCCATCGCGTTCAGCCAGACGTCATCGTGGAAACCGGGGTCGCCCATGGTGGTTCCCTTGTGTACTACGCGTCCCTTTGCAAGGCCATCGGTCGAGGCCGGGTCATCGGCATCGACATTGAAATCCGCCCCGCCAATCGGAAGGCGATTGAAGACCATCCCCTTGGCTCCTACATCACATTGATCGAAGGAAGTTCCACCGACCCTCAAATTGTGGCCCGCGTCCGGGAACTGATCCAGGAGGGCGACTCGGTCCTGATTCTCCTCGATTCCAACCACACCCGGAGCCATGTCCAGGAGGAATTGGCCGCCTACCATTCCCTGGTCACGCCAGGTTCGTACATTGTGGCCACAGACGGAATCATGAAGGACCTCCATGACGTCCCACGTGGTCAATCCGATTGGGTCTGGAACAACCCTGCCCGTGCGGCCTCGGAATTTGCCCTGGAACACCCGGAATTTGTCCTCGAACAACCCGCCTGGCCCTTTAATGAAAGCGGCTTGAGCCGCAATCTGACCCATTGGCCCCAGGCCTGGCTGCGTCGACTCGCCTAAGCCATCCCTGTCCGGTCGCCGCTCCCCAAAGCGTATCCATTTGCGGGATTCATCGAAGCGAATCGGCGGATTCCAGGGCATGGATCGATCCAATACCCGCAGGCCAAGTGAGCTTGCCCGATTCCCGCCGCTGCGGCATCCTTCCCCAAGATGAATTCATTCCCCTGCCGCTCGTGCGGCGCGACGATTCAGAGGGAGGTTCTTGATCTTGGCATCCAGCCACTGGCCAACAACCTGCTGCAACCCGGGGATGTCGGGAAACCGGAGCCCCGGTTTCCCCTTTGTGTCGCCGTCTGCACCCACTGCTTCCTGCTGCAGATAACGGAAACGATTCCACCGGTGACCCTCTTCAGCGAATACCTTTACTTCTCATCGTTTTCGGATGCCCTGCTCGCGCATGCCGCTGATGCGGCCCGGAGGTACTGTCACGAGTTCCAGCTCGGTGGGAAGAGCCGGGTCGTGGAAATTGCCAGCAACGACGGATACCTGCTCAAGAACTTTGTTGAGGCGGGCGTGCCCTGTCTCGGCATCGAGCCTGCAGCCAATATCGCAGCAGTGGCGGTCAAAAAGGGAATTCCAACCATCAACCGTTTTTTCGGCGCTGATCTCGCCACCGAATTGGTTGAATCCCATGGAAAGGCCGATCTGATTCTGGGCAACAACGTGTTCGCCCACGTGCCCGATATCAATGGATTCGTTGCCGGCCTGACGACATTGCTCGCACCCTCGGGACGGGTGATCCTTGAGTTCCCTTATGCTTGTGACCTGATCGAGCACCTTGAATTTGATACGATCTATCACGAGCACATCTTCTACTTCACGCTTGTGGCCCTTCTCCCGCTTTTCGAACGGCATGGCCTGAAGGTGGTGGATGTTGAGCGCATTCCAATTCATGGGGGTTCTCTGAGATTAACGGTGGCACATCGGGGTGCCCATCCCGCCTCCGATCGCGTTGAACGGCTGCGGGCGGAGGAACTGTCGAAGGGTGTTGACACTCCGCGGTTCTACGACGGTTTTGCCCGACGCGTGCATCACATCCGCCTGGAATTGACCCAACTGGTCTCCGATCTCAAGACCAGGGGGAAGTCCCTGGCCGCTTACGGCGCCTCCGCCAAGGGAAGCACCCTGTTGAACTATTTTGGCCTGGGTCCCGACATCATCGACTTTGTGGCGGACCGCAGCACGGCAAAACACGGTCGGCTGACACCGGGAACGCACCTCCCGATCGTTCCCGCGGACGAATTGTCCAGACGACAGCCGGACTATGCCTTGCTTCTGACCTGGAATTTCGCGGCCGAAATTCTGGAGCAGCAGGCGGCTTATCGGCAGGCGGGGGGACAGTTCATCCTGCCCGTGCCACGGGTGGAGATTATCTAGAGCATGATGATCTTCGCCCCCACCTCCCTCGAAGGCGTCCTTGAGATCACCCTCGATCCACGCGAGGACGATCGGGGTCTCTTTGTCCGGACATACTGTGAATTGGAGTTCCAAAAACACGGACTGAACACCCGCTGGCCCCAGGCAAATCTGACACACACCCGCAAACGAGGAACGATCCGCGGCCTCCACTGGCAGTGCGAACCGAAGCCCGAAGTCAAGCTGGTGCGTTGCTCGAAGGGCGCCATCTATGATGTTGTGGTGGACGTGCGCCCCGAATCCCAAACCCGGGGTCAGTGGGCCGCCTTCGAATTGAATGCCTACCAGAACCGGCAACTGTACATCCCCGCCGGTTTTGCCCATGGCTTTCAATCCCTCGAGGATGGCAGTGAAGTGTCCTACCTCATGTCGGAGTTTTACCATCCCGGACTGGCGAGGGGCCTCCGCTGGGATGACCCGGAGATTCGGATAGCCTGGCCCATCGAAGGTCCGATCCTTTCCGACAGGGACCGGCAGTTCCCCCTCCTTTCCGACCTGTCAAACTCCATCCCCCGGGCGAAGGAGGTCTCTCCATGAATCACACCCGATCGGAATTGACCACCGTCATCCCGGTTTTCAATGGCGAACGATTCCTCCCCGCGACACTGGCCTGCCTTGCGGCTCAAACCCGAAAACCCGACCGGGTGGTTGTTTTGGACAATGGGTCGACCGACAGAACCGCTGAAATCGTTGAGTCCTTCCGGCCCCTTCAATGTGAATTTCGCCGCAACGAGCATAATCTGGGGGTGCTGGGAAATCTGAATCGGTGCCTGCAGTTGAGCCGGGAAACGCGGTTTCTGCATCTGCTGATGTCGGATGACATCGTCAAGCCGGCATTCTACGAGCGGATGCTCCCGGTATTTGAAGCCTCCACGACGCGCGGATTGGCTTATTGCTTCCACGAAAACATTTCCAAGGACGGAACCCCCCTCGGACGCGTGCAGGCCGAGCCGGAGGGCCCTTCAAGACCCCTCCCCCTCAAAAGCTTTTTGATTCCTCAATCCGAGTGCCGGACCGTGATCCTGCCGGGAGTCATCTTCAAGACCGATTTCCAACCACCAGTCTGCGAGTTTCCCAACATGCCCCAGGTGGGTGATGGGCTGTTTCTCGCAGAGTGGGCGGTGGCAACAGGTTCCGTTTTTGAGGTCCGGGAGTATCTCTGCCAGTACCGACTGCATCCGTTCAGTGCCTCCTCCCGGCATATCTACAATCTTCAAGCCTTCGTCCGCGATGAATGGGAACTATCCAGGAAAATCCAGGGTTGGATCCGTGAACCGTTGATCCCCCGCCTGTTGCGGCGGTTCCGGCTCTGGGTCCTCTATTCAGCCCGCACCCAGGTCAAAATCGACATGATGCAGCGGATCCGCCCGGAATTTGCCCGCGAGATACGCGAGTATCAGCTTGAAACCTTTGGGCGT
>CAIPFS010000649.1 GCA_903864375.1 uncultured Verrucomicrobiota bacterium | reverse complement strand
TGGTCTGGACCCCGTCCCACGGCTGTCCGCCTGTCGGACGGCCCGGCAGGTTTGGAAACCTGCGAAACAGCAGGTTGGAAAACCTGCGCTACATCGGATGGCAGCCTGTCCGCCCGTCAGGTTCAAGAGCTCAACTCGCGTCAGATTTTGGAAGTCGCCCCTCCCCATGAAACTCACTGAATACATTCTGCGCAGAAATGAGCGCCCCATCACCTGGGGGTTTATCCGCTCCTGGATGCCCGCCCGGACGTCTCACTATTCCTGGTGGCGGGTGCTTCTGATCACCCTCGCTCTCTCTGGATTCTCGACCGGACTTGTTTGGTGCGGGGTGGAATTGATTATCCGAACGGGAGCCTGGGATATGGATGCCCGGTATCTGGAGCGCCAACGTGCATGGATGGTGGAGGCCACCGCCGAATGGACTGCCCTGGTTGGCCTCTGCTGGAGCATCGTTTCGCGCCTTTGCTGGAACCAACGGGCCAACCGACTCGCGGCACATCCTGAAAGTCCAAAGGTCAACCAGGCATGGCCCCGTCGTGGATTTTTGAACGGCACTCTCCCAGGCTGGGGCTACTTCTGGATCGTCGCTTTGGCGACTCCCACGCTGTTGTTTTACTCCATCGAAAACGCGAAGGGCGCCTGGGGCTGGAATCGAATGCAGGCCAAGCTCAAGGCAGAAGGTGTCTGCTATCAATTGGACTGCCTCATCCCTCCTCCGGCGCGGGATGAGGAAAATTTTTTCGGTACGCCCTACTGGAGCAATTTTGAGTACAAGACCGTCCCGGAAACGAACGGACGCGGGTTCCGCCATGTTTGGGCGGTCACCAACTGGTATGGGAAACAGATGCACCTTCCCCCAGTCAAAAAGCATCCACCGATGGCTCAACAGAGACAATTTGAGGATACGGATGGGCGCATCCAACTCGCCAATTGGGCCGAAGCGTTTCGCGAGTCCGCGGCCCATGCCGCCACCAATGCCCACGATATCTCCTACCGCCCCTACCCCACCCTACCGAGTCCCGGTCATCCGGCAGACGATGTCCTCCTGGCCCTATCGCTGTATGATGACTATCTCGCCGAATTTGCCGCTGCCGCTTCGCGTCCACGCAACCGTTATCCGGCCCATTGTGGAGAGCTGTTTAGCACCTTATTGCCCTACCTCAACCAGATCAAATTTGGTGCTCAAATATGTCAACTCCGGGCCATTGCCCACCTCGCCCGGGGAAATTCGGTTGCAGCTGCGACCAATACCCTCCTCGGATTCCGGCTGGCAGAATCCCTCCAGGAAGAGGTCTTCCTCATATCGCACATGGTTCGTTTCGCCTCCGATGCCATCAATCTGCACACGCTTTGGGAGGGAATGCTGGAGCACCGGTGGACTGACACTCAACTTATTGCTTTTGAGAAGATATTGAGCCAGCGGGAGTATACTCAAGGGATGATCCAGAGCGTCGGAGCCGAAAGAATTATCGGATGCGCGGAACTGGATCGGGCCATCGACGATCGGTGGAGTCAATTACAGTTGTTTGATTCCTTGCCCGATGAGCGGGACGAGGAGTCCTCCGGGGACGCGAACGGTCTCCACAGTGCCATCCCCTACCTCATGCCGACAGGCTGGCTTCGAATCAATCAGATTCACTTGATGGAAGGCTATCAACGACTCATCGACCTCGCCCGATTGAAACTGGCGCCGGACCGATCCCTGAAGGCAATGAAATCCGCAGATGAGTGGGAGAAATCCTTCGACCAACTCCTGACCGACTATTACGGCAATGGACCTCAATCTTCGGTTGCCGGACGGCTTCTGCCCGCCCTCGGCAAGGCTTTCGACAAAGCGAATCGGGCACAGTCATTGGCGCGGATGGGGGTGATTGCCTGTGCACTCGAACGGTACCACATCGCCCAAAACCGATATCCAAAATCACTGGACGAACTGGCACCCACCTACCTGGCGGCGATCCCCACCGATTGGATGGGCGGCGGCCCCTTTCACTATCGACCGACCGACGATGGTTGGTTCCAACTCTGGAGCGTGGGCCCCAACGGAATTGACGACGGGGGCGTCCTGAGAAAGACCAACGCCAACGGCAAAATTCAAAGCGAAGAGCTCGACTGGCCCTGGCCGTCGCCTGCGAAGAGCCGACAGCCGCGGGTGTTCTAACTTTGCGCATGGAGACATCGGCAAGGTTCTTCGGGAACGGGTTTCGCCCTTTCAGGGCTGAAACACGCTTGGATTGGTTTCCCGGGGCGTTGCCCCGGGCTGTCTCATGGTGCCCCATTGGGGCGGCCCGGTCCTGCGGACGGCGAACCTGCTTCGCTTTTGCGAAACGAGCGAACCTCGAACCGCCGCGGCTCGCCTGGAGGCTCGCCCTACCATGGCCTTTGAGCGAATCGATACAACCT
>CAIPFS010000648.1 GCA_903864375.1 uncultured Verrucomicrobiota bacterium | reverse complement strand
GGGTAACTGCCCCTGCCCCAACCAGCGTCTCGGTGAGCGTTGGGGACGGCGTGGGTGGGGCCGATCGCATCAGCATTTTCCTGGGCGCGGGATGCCATTCAAAGCCAATGGCTTCGCGTCCGTGTGCTGCCAACAACCAACACCGGTCTGTCGTCCATCGATCAGTTCTATTTTGGAACAGCGGGCCTGCTGTCCCCAAGCATCGATAGCTTGCCATCGGCATCTCCGATCACCTTCGGAGATTCTCTATCCAGTTCGACACTTTCCGGAGGCGCGGCTTCGGTTCCCGGTGATTTTGCTTTTGCCGACCCCACCGTGATTGGCGGTGCTGGGACATCGCCGCAGACCGTCAGCTTTACACCCTCCGACCTCTTCAACTACTCGATTGTTGATTTCCAGATCCCGGTGTCCGTGCTTCCGGCGATTCCGGTTATCTCTGCTTTACCGAGCGCCTCTTCGATTACCGAAGGGGAGCCCGTTGGCAACTCCATCCTTTTAGGAGGAGTCACTTCGGTTCCCGGCACTTTTGCCTTTGTCGACCCGGCCGTGATTGTCGGCCTTGACTCCCCATCTCAACCCGTACGCTTTACTCCCGCGGATTCATCCAACTACACGGTCGTTGATTTTTCGCTCCAGATCCCCATTCAACAAACCGCAGATATCCCCCTATTTCCGCCCGGACTGTTGATCTGCTTGTCCACCGGTTTCGCAGCCTTCGGAATCCACCGACTTCGGCGAACGACATTTTCGTGAATCAGATTGTCCGAAGGTCTTGCGATTTCAAACCCGTCCGCGGGCATCCCCATCCAACCGGCAACCCACAACGATGCCTTCCCAGCGGTCATCGTCACCGACATCTATGTTCTCCACCACCCTTAACGCGTTCATACTTTCTCTTTTTCAGTTAATCTACCGTGGTTACATCGTCTCACAATTACTCTTTTGCCCCATGGCTCTTTATGGAGGCGTCGACGTATGGACGTCCCGATATTCGAACTCCCGGAACGGTTTGAATGATCAAGAGACGAATTTAACCCCGTCCAATGTCGGCCCTTCAACCTTTGGACTCATCTTCCGCCAGCCGCTGGATGGGCAGGCCCACGCCCAGCCCCTCATCGTGCAGGGGCTCTCCTTTGGCTCATTGGGCGTTCATAACGCTGTCTTTGTGGCAACGGAAAACGATGTGCTCTACGCCTTCGATGCTGACTCCTCTTCGGGTGCAAATGCCCAACCGCTTTGGAAGCGGGACTTTCGAGATCCAACCAACGGAGTCACCGCCACGCTATCCGCCGATGCCTACCCGCTCAACGTCAATCAGTCGCTTTATCCCACGATGGGAATCACCTCGACGCCAGTCATCGATCTCGCCACCCAAACCCTATACGTTGAGGTCTTTACTGAAGAGCGGACCAACTTCGTGCACCGTCTTCACGCGCTGGACATTGCGACGGGAAATGAACGGCCCAACAGTCCCGCTTTGATCTCGGCGAGCGTACCGGGAACAGCCTCCGAAGCGGTCAACGGGATGGTATCGTTTATTCCAAAGCGCCAATATTGTCGGTCTGCCCTGACACTCGCATCACCAACAGGATACGGCTCAAACGTCGTCTTTTTATCGTATTGTGCACTTAACGACACTCAACCGGCGCATGGATGGGTGTTGGGATACGATGCCACGACACTTCGTCCGGTGGGGGCATTTTGCTCAACTCCCAATGGATCTCTCGGAAGCTTTTGGGCCGGGGGATCGGGACCTTCAACCGACGCCGATGGCAACTTATATATTACTTCAGGCAACGGAGCGTTCAATCCGGCGAAGTCGAATTTTGGGGATTCGGTCATCAGATTAACGACTGACCATTCGGGGATTCACGTTTCTGACTGGTTCACTCCATATAACCAGGCGACTCTCAATTCATCTGATTTGGACCTGGGATCCTGTGGGACAATCGTCCTTCCAGATTCAGTCGGTAGCGCGTCTCATCCGCGTCTTTTGCTCGCTGCGGGTAAGGAAGGTCGGCTGTACTTTCTCGACCGGGATAACCTGGGCCACATCCATGCGACGGACGATAGCCAGATCATCCAATCCTGGTGGGCGAATCTGCCAAACGCCCCCGGTAATCCCTATCAGATTGGAACTCCCGCCTTTTTCTCCGGATCCATTTATAACCAGATAAAATCGGACCGGATTAAATCATATTCGGTTTCTGCTGCTGTCGTTAATACCAACCCTGTTGTTCATGGTTCAATTGCAAGTTGGGGAATGACTCCAGTCATTTCGGCCAATGGGAGCTCGAATGCCATCGTTTGGACACTGGACACATCCAACCGTGGGTATGGTCCACCCATCTTGCATGCAACTGACGCGTTGAGTTCGGGCGCAGATTTATACAGTTCTTCTGTCAACCCTGCCCGGGATGCAGCGGGCATTGGCCTGGGCCAGACCTTTCCCGTGGTTGCAAACGGCAAGGTTTATGTCGGCACGGACGGGGAATTGGATGTGTATGGCTTGGGGACCTGGACCGCAACCCCGACTTTCTCTCCCAACGGGGCCAAATTTGGGAGCCCGATCAATGTTGCCATTTCGAATGCCACTTCCGGAGCTGATATTTTTTATACATTGGATGGCACTGTTCCAACAACCTCTTCGATAAAATATACAGGTCCGGTTTCGATATCGAATACGCTGAAACTGCAGGCACGAGCGTTTTCCCCGACTATGATCCCGGGTGGGATTGCAATAGCCGATTTCGTCTCCACCAACCAGTTGGGCAGCGGTACTGGCTTGTTGGGCCAATACTGGTCCAATCAATTTGGCACTTTCAACGGAAGTCCATCCCTCACCCGAGTCGATCCCACCGTCAATTTTGTCACTGTCCTTCCCACTCCCGACTTTGGAGCAAATTTTACGGCTCGCTGGACGGGTTCAGTGCAGGCGCAGGTGACCGGAATACATACGTTCTATTTGCAGGCCTACGGTGGATTCCGACTATGGGTGGGGGGGCAAAAGATTGTGGATGCCTGGTCCAATAATCAAGTGAGGGTTTACACGGCCAGCATTTATCTGATTGGAGGACAGAAATATGCGGTCCAACTGGAGCATTTCCAAAGAGACCTCCTTGTTGTGGAATCATTTTTTTGGAGCAGCCCGGCAACGGATAAGGTGATTGTCCCACAAAGCCAATTATATACTCCAGTTGCTGCACCGCCACCGACGGTATCGGTGGCTGCCATTCCGGGAACCAATTTATTATCGGGCGGTGCATTGACCGTTTCCGCGCAGGCAACGAGCCCGGTCACGAATGTCATGCGGGTCGATTTCTTTTTGGATGGAGCCATTTCTGCCTCCTCGCTCGCGGCCCCTTACAGCGCGACTTTCACGGGCCTCTCACCCGGGATTCACACTGTTTCGGCAAATGCAACGGACGGAAATGGAACCATGACCGCCAGTCAGGTCCTATCCATCACCGTGACCAACAATCCCAACCCTTCCTATGGCATTGCCACCCGCCCCATCTTTCCAGCCTATCTTAATTTTCCCACCAGTTCGACCGGTCGCTTTCCCGCGCTGTTGTCAGGTGTTGGAGTATTTTCTGATGCTCCCAGTTTCACACTCACGAATGGATGGATGGCTTTTACTCCGGCTGCCCCATTCTGGTCGGATGGAGCACTCAAGACCCGATGGTTCGGTATTCCCTATGGTGGTGGTCCTTCGGGACCTGGAAACCAGATATCGTATTCCCAGGATGGAAATTGGGATTTTCCCGCAGGGTCGGTCTTTCTCAAGCACTTCAGTCTCGTCACCAATGACCTTGTCAGTCCGGTCTCCCGCCGTCTGGAAACCCGTGTCCTGGTGTATTACGGTGGCGGCACGGTCGCAGGTGCCAGTTATCGATGGAGACCCGATGGCAGTGACGCGGACCTCGTTGCCTATGCGCAGACGGAAGACATTGCCATTACCTCTCCCAACGGTGACAGAACCCAAACCTGGTACTATCCCGGGCCGTCCGACTGTCTGGTTTGCCACTCGACGGCAGCGGGTGGAGTCCTTGGCGCGTCAAAGACCCGCCAACAGAACTTTGAGACCTTCTTTCCGCAGACAGGCACGAACGACAACCAACTGAGGGTCCTGAATCACCTGGGTCTGCTCAATCCGGCGATGGATGAAACAGTGATCCCGACCCTGCCCGCTTATGCGGCCTCCGGAGTTTCAACCGCCAGCCTCGAACTCCGGGCCCGATCGTTTCTTGACGTGAATTGCGCTTACTGCCATCAGCCGGGGGGATCGGGCAAGGCGTCCTTTGATCTCAGAATCACCACACCCCTTGACCAGGCGAATCTGATCCATGGACCGGTCCTTTCCACCTTCGGAATCAACGGAGCGGCGGCTGTTGTCCCTGGAGAACCTCTTTCCTCTGTCGTTTACCACCGAGTCGCCACCTCCGAACCAGGTGTCATGATGCCCCCGCTGGCTCGTAGTCTCATAGATACCGCGGACGCAAGCGTTTTGGGTCAGTGGATTTACTCGCTGGAAAACTCTTCACCGTCGGTTGTTGAACGGTCGCTTTCCTACAACAATCTGGATACTGAAGGAACAGTCCCTATTTCGAATTCTATGGAGGTATCTGCCGATTTGTCGAATATCACAGCTCTCCTTCCGGGGGAAACGCCTGGGACCAACAATTTCACGCTATTGTCTCAGGGACTCAGCGGGCTGACGGTGGACGTGACCACACTCGCCAATCCCGGGGCAATCCGTACCACGGATTTCGACTTCAGTGTTGCTCCATTTGACCCCGCTTCAGTGCCGGTTGATGAGGACGGTGCCTGGGTACCTGCCCCTGCCCCGACCAGAGTCTCGGTGAGCGTTGGAGACGGCGTGGGCGGAGCCGATCGCATCAGCATTTTCTGGGCGCGGGATGCCATTCAGAGCCAATGGCTTCGCGTCC
>CAIPFS010000647.1 GCA_903864375.1 uncultured Verrucomicrobiota bacterium | reverse complement strand
GGATACCGTCCGATTTGCGTCCGCATTGAGCGAGCATCGTTACCGGGGACGAATCGAAGCAGATGTTGCCGAGGGACGCCAAAGGGGCCTCCATGGGCCGTCCCTATTCCTCAATGGAGAGCAGTTCAAGGAACTGCCAACCCTTTCGAGCATTGCCTACCGACTGGACCAGAGGGCGTGCTGTGGCAGGGCCACGGTTCCGACGGTGTCGCCCACCCGGGCGAATTAATCGGGCCGTCGCCATCGAATCGTTTCAACGAAATCCCCAGTTTCCGTGGGTTTTAGTCAACCGTAAGCGGAGGATGTCAGTTCGTGCGAAATAGGGGGATTCAGAATCGGTCCATGAGCCTATTCCATCATCAATTTCGTAGAACCCATTTCTATATTCTTGCCGGGCTCATCGCTGTTTTCAGTGCACTTACTTTAGGTGTCTTGATGCTGCAGTCACCGTCGGACTGGCGTGACAATCACAATCTTTCAGCCACGGCGCTGGTTGCTGCTGGTCCATTTACCGGAGCGATCGCCCGGCCATCGCAGGCGGGTTGCCTGACATTCTCTTGGACCCTGCTTCCCTACTGTACGGGCATTCTTTTGGTTGGAATTATACCTCAATTTGTCCGATTTCCGTTCAAACGAGGTGCCAGCACGGTCCAGTTGGTGTTCTGGGTGCTTGGCTGGTTGGGATGGCTTGGAGGTGGTTTCGTGTCCCTGATGTATGCGCTATCGTGACCAGCTCGCCTGCACCGAAGGGGATCGACTCGCTCCATTGCTCACGGCCAGAGACGGACCCGATAGAAGCGTTTGTCGGTTGCCGGCAGCGGGTCGGCAAACTGCACCTGGCCGTTCACCACCACGTTCGTGGCGATCGGATCCCAACGTCTCAGATCGGAGGAAGCTTCAATCACGTAGCTCGATCCATTCTGGCCGGGAAATTGGAACTGGATGGTGCCACTGCCGACCGTGAAGGTGGGTACGCCCAAGGCCAGTTGATTGACGGAAATATTGACGGACGTCGAGGTAGTCGCAGCGCCGAGATTGTCCGTGGCACGCGCACTCAGGGTGTGCGGACCAAATTCTGGATTACTCCAAAGGAGAGCGAAGGGTGACACTGTGGTTTCACCCAGCTTGACGGCCCCGTCAAAGAACTCGACCTTCATCACAGACCCGTCCGTGTCGGAGGCACTGGCTTGAAGGGCAACGGCACCTGGCGAAATGTAGGAGCCGCCCCTGGCGGGAGCGGTGAGCGCAATCTGCGGTGGTGAATTGAGCGGGGCAGCGGCGCCGACTGCCCGCACTTGGTCGATGGTTGCGAGGTTGACCGTCGTGTTGTTGTGAGCGGTGAGCGCAATGCCGAGGTAGACCTTGGACGGCAGGGCCGGCGAATAGGTGATGGCATCCACCTTGGACCAGGTGGAACCATTGGGCGATACGTAGCCTGTAACGGTGCTGCCCGCACGTACCAGCCGGACCCAATACGGTGCGCTGGCTCCGGGCCCGCCGGAATGGTCGCTTCCGCCTCCGGTCGTGGCTCGGCGTTGGAAGGCAGTGCCATTGCCTGGGGTCACGGCAATGATCGCGTGGCGCGAGTCAGCCTGCAGTGTCTCGCGGAGCATCACACCGGCCTTGGCCCATCCGTCAGTGTTATCGAGCGTGTTGACCCGGGCAATCAGTTCGCCGTCTCCCGTCAGTGTTTGATAGACGTAATGAAAAGCGTCGGCGTTGCCCCAGATGTCGTCGCCGCTCGCATGGACGGTCAGCGTTCCGCCGGCGTAACTCGCGTCACCTGGCGTGCCAACCGAACCGATGTCGGTGTGCAACCACGGCGACGGAATTGTGTCGGGCACCACCGGCAGCGAGGAAATCCAGTCGGTCAATACGGTGACGGCGGTGGTGTCCACAACGTTCCTCGCCAGCGGCGGCATCTGGATCGCACGGTTCACGCTGCTGGCCCGCTGAAGCAGGATGGACTTTTCGGGATGCCCCGGCACGGCGACCTTGGCACCGGGGATGCCGAGATTTTGTGAGACTGTCCCATTCAGGATCCCCGCACTCGCCAACGGTGTGTCAAAGCGAGCATCCCAGAATGCCCGGACACCGCCGGGCCGGTGGCAGTGGGCGCAGTTCGCGTCGAGATAGGAGCGGGCGCGCAGTTCCAGATCGGCGCCAGGGTTCGCGACGGAAACGAGTCTGCTGTATGAAGGGATGTCGGTTTCGTTCAGCGTCGGCGAAAAGAGGCCAATATGATTCCAGGAGCGGAGCTGGTTGTCCGTGATGCCGTTGGCGTAATGGAAGGTGCCGTTGGACTGGCGGGTCTTCACGCCGAGCACACCCCTGGCAGCTGAAGAATGACATTGGAGACATTCGCTGCGGCTGGGGTAGTGCCACGTCTGGACCCGGGAACCAGCAGCCGTCTGGATGACGACGTCCTCGTCGAGGTTGTTGGTGAGCAGGTCGGCGTCACTGTTGTCGGGCCGCCATTTATAGGTTGCGCCGAATACGGTCCCATTCGTGTCGCGTACCAGCAGACGGGTTTCGAGCCGCCGCCGCCCCGCCACGTTGCTGGTTTCGTTGGTCTGCATTTCAAAGTGTTTCACCCAGATGCTTCCGGTGGGAAACGTCCACTCCCCGGTTGGTGTGAATCCGATCGTGGCGTTGGTCGGAATGCTCATCCAGCGGCTCTTCACCGCCGCGTCGGACCACAGAGGGGAATTGACGGTGTAGGGAATCAGCGCGTCTGCCACCGTGAGCGCAGCGGTGTCGGTAAAGGCACCGGTCTGCGAGAGCAGCGGTGGAAAATCGCGTGCAGGTTCCGGCGGTGGACCCGATCGTTTGAGCTTGAAGATTTGTCCGCCGAGATTGCCCATCTGGCAGAGGTAGAGTTCGCCGGACGCGTCGGTACCGAAGGAGGACAGGCCCGTATAGTCGGCGCCGGAATTGAAACCCGGGCCCTTGGGTAACACGCACAGCAGCGTCTTGCGGGCGGGCACGGTTGTCTCGTCCAGTGCCCAGATTTTCCCCTGCACGTTGTCGCCGAAGATGTAGCGACCACCGAGATCGGTTGCGAACTCGCTGCCGCGATAGACATAGCCACCGATGACGGCCTGACCTTCGTCGTGGCCGTAGTCCAGGATGGGCCGCTTGTTCACGCCAATGTAGGGCTGGGAAAGATCGCCGTTGAGGCCTTCAATCCGACTCCACTGGAAATTCAATCCCCCCGTTTCGGTTGGCTCGATCACGTCGATCTCCTCTCGGGAACCCGCGCCGACGTCGCCAATGAAGATGCGTCCGCTCGGCGGATCAATCGTCATCCGGTGCGGACTGCGCAAGCCCAGCCCGTAAAACTCCTCCAGCACATCGGCCTGCCCTGCGAATGGGTTGTCATTCGGAATATAATAGTTTGCCGTCGTGCCATTGGCCGGCTGCCTCCTGATCGGATGGCTGACGCTGCCGCCGCGCTGGTCGACGTCGATACGGAAGACTCCGGAGAGCAGGTTTTGGTTGATGATCTGGGTCGGACCCGTCTCGTCATCACCGTCGGTCCAGTAGAGAAAGCCATTGCCCGGATGGAAGAACAGACCGCCGCCATTGTGCCAGACGCTGCTGGCAGATTGATCAACCAAAACCAATTCGGAGTTAGGCATTGCGATGCCGTTGGCATCCAGCGTGAAGCGGGACAGTCGGTCATGATACGCGTCGGTCTTGAAGGTCGGCGGACGCACCTGCGGGCTGCCGACCACCGTTCCCGGGGTGACCCACGTGTAGTAAACAAAGACGTACCGGTTGGTGACAAAGCCCGGATGAAATGCCAGTCCGAGCAGGCCGGAATCATCCCAGCCCTGGCAACGATTGCGAATGTCGAGCACCAGCGTCTTCGCGGTGGTGTTGGAAACGTTGGCAAACGCCCAGACGCGCCCCTCGCGTTCCCACACCACCAGATTACCTGTGCCCGGCACGAATGTGAGGCCGAGGGCATTCGTAAACCGTAGATTGCTGAAGGCCGGCACCGTCGACCAGTTTCCCGAAATGGCAGGCGCCGCCGAGGGAAGTTTGCCGTTCAGGAACGGTCCAACCGCCGGACGCGCTGTCAGTCCATAGGGGTCGGCCACTATCCGCCCTGATATCAGCAGGCAGAGGGCCAGGACAATCCATGTGCGGAAAAACGTCATAGGCTTATTTCACCTTCAAGGCAGCAGTTTCAATTCCAAGTCCGGGAGGCATCGGTTACATATTGGGGACCACCAGCTGGCACCAACCCACTGGCTCAACGGCACCGGTCTCTTCGGCAGCCCGTGACGTTACGTTTTTGTGATCTGGAATCGGTCAATTTCACGGCCCCACTCGTCGATCTGCCTGAACAGAAGGCTCTTGGTGTCCATGTCCACGACGGTGAGCGAGTGTCGATCTGAAATCAGGCGTGCCACATACTCCACATGGTCGTCCTCGGCATGACGCCATTTTGCCGGGTTCTCGTTGCTCTGCGGGTCGTAGAGGTTGTTGCCGCCCGCCCCGGTCACGATATAGAGGATGCCATCGGGCTTTGTCACCGTCTTGCCGTCGAATCGGGTATCCACGGTGAATTGACCTGGGACCAGGCGTTTCCCGCTGTTGACTCTCCTGGCTCCTGCTTCGTTGGTGGGGGCAAAGCGGAGCGGGCGGGTCCGTTGGTAGTTGTGCTCGTGGCCGCTTAAAACGACATCGACTCCCTGCTGTTCAAGGAGCGGTGCCAGAACACGCATATGTTGCTCGGTATAATGGTCATCCCCAACGTTGAAGGCCGGATGGTGATAGACGACGAATTTCCATGCGGCATCGGATGCGGCAAGGTCTCTGGCAATCCAGGCCTGCAGCGCCGGGTCGGTGGGGTCCACATAGACGTTGGAGTCCAGACAGAGGAAGTGGGCGTCACCGTAGTCGTAGGAATAGTTCGCCATTCCCGGGTAGCGTGGCCCTGCGCAGGCTTTGAAGTGCGCCACGGCGTTTGCGTCGCCAACCGCCAAGGTAGGATGGGTCGGCATCGGGCCATTCAGTGGATAATGGAAGTTGGTGTAATAGGCACCACCGTCGATATGACGGCTGAAGTCCACCACCGGCTGGTGCGTGTTGGGATCGTTGCCCGTGAGGTCATGATTGGCGATAACCGAGTAGTACGGGATGGATCGGAGCAGGGGAGCACCGGTCCGCGGTCCAGCGGTGTCGGCATTGTAGACGGGGAAAAAATAGCGTGCGTACTCACCGTCCAGGCCGTTGTTGTAGACATTGTCGCCGGTATTCATCACAAAGTCCGGACGAGCCTGATAGGCGTGATAAGCGATGGCGTGATCGCTGATATCGCCGCAGGAATTGTCCCCGAAGGCAACGAATCGCGTTTTCACCCCACGTGGTTTTCGGGTGGTGAAGTAGCCTTCGATCAGTTTTTCGCCATTCATGCGAACCCGGTAGTGGTAGCGGCTGTTGAGCTGCAGTCCTTCGAGCGTCGCCAGATGATTGAAGCGCCGCCCGCCGTCTTCACGGTCCGCGCTGAAACGCTCCTGCCTGCTGACGACGGCCTTCCTTGCTTCATAGGGCGCATGGCCGTATTCAACGTCGAACGTCGCACCAACACCGTTGGTCTGCCAGGCCACCACCATCGACTCCCGGCCTGCGCGCAGGCTGCTGCCGACAGTTCCCGGCTGGAGATAGGGAAGCGCCGTAAAGACCGGAAGCGGCGGCAGATTGCCAGACGCATGGCCTTGGTCAAACGAGGCGGCGAAAACGCCCCGCCGCATCGGGATCAGCGCGGAAAAAGTGATGCCGCCAGCGGCTTGCAGCAGTTGGCGTCGCGTGAGAAAACGGGTCGGTTGAGAGGATGAGTTGGGCATACTTCCCTGATCGTCTGGCATAACCTTCGGTGGAAACGTGCGGCAGTCGGAGGTCCAAAAGTACGGTGCCAGTGACGAGAGGAGACCGTAGAGGAAGAGGGGGGTCAAGAGGGATGGAGTGGGCCAATGCCCCGGCTTCCAACACATTTCGATTTCGAGTGGGGTCCGTTGGGCTCGAGGCCACAGCGTACCACACTGATATCATCGCGGAGTGGCGGAGCCTGGTTGACACTCAGCCCCCGGGCTTCGAGTTCTTTCGAAAGCAACCGTTTTGCAAAGGCCAGCAGAAACGTCGGAATGGCAGCTGCGGCATATTCAAATTCCGGCCTGATCACACGAGCCTCGTTAAACACCTCCGAGAGATTCCGAATGTTCAATGACCTCAAGCTTTGGACTACTTCGGGGTCCGTTTTGAGGAATTCCCTGCAGGTTTCGTAAAATCGTGCCTGAAGAAGGTTCTTCGAAGGAAAAAGAAGAGCATCCATGAAGCGAGAAAGCAACTGATTGAGCCGGTCCATCGAGTAGGAGTGGTCAAGCGTGGCCAGGTTGTGCAAATGAGCCAATTCGGTCGCCACTTCCGACTCTGTCACCGAAAGCAGCGCTCGCAACGGGAACCTGGATCCAGCCAATGTGTCGTTCCAGTCGGCATAGGCGACGCCATCGGTCGTCAGCTCAATCCCGCCACTGAGAAGTTCTGGGGTGCTGCCATAGCCATAAACGTAGAATGCCCCGGCTTCCATGAATTGGGCGATGATGTGCTCGGCCTCCAATTCCTCACTGCTGGGTCCGATATCGCCTGTAGTTCGCGTCGCAACACAGGTCGAGAGATATTTCCAAAGCTCAGGAATCGCCGTCTCGTGGCAATAAGCGGCGGCCAGTAGTGGGGGAACTCTGCTGCCCCGGAGGGATTCCTGACGCAGGGATCGTTCCAGAACGGGAAAGGTCTTACCCTGCAGTGTGACCGAACCGTCCCCAAGCCCGGCGATGAGGGTCTCGCCCGGGGTGATGATCGCAAATTGCAGAGTGGTCGCCAGAAAGAGATTGTAGGCTTCTATCGGGGACAGCCCTGCCGCCAAGGTCCAGGCATGCTGCTCCAAATAGAGGGCGGCATGGATCCGACCTAGCAGATATGGGTCAAGGATCGATCCGTGGTGAGCCCGGAGGAACAAGTCTGCATGACGGACAAAGGCCCGAGCCATCATCGAGCTTCCAATATCGGAGAATGGCACACTGCCGACTCCATCGGCACAGGCGGCCAGGATTCGATCCTCGTTACGGTCGATAATGGCGGCATCCTGGCATTCTTCTCCCAGAGCACCATGGTCCTGCCCCTGCAGGACAAACACCGAAGAACGCACGGCGGCCAGATCGATTTTTGGCCCGCGATCAAAATGCAGGCTGGAGATGAAGCCGGACTTTTGGGCCAGTTCTATTCGATTTGCCGCTCCATCCACGGATCGCTTCAATAGTGCCGCCTCCTGGATGGGCAGTGGTGTGTTTCTGCTGCTCGGAGAAGACCGTTCACTGAAGTCCGGAACCTGCGCGAAACCTGCCCGAAGGCGCTCCAACAGTTCTTGGCGATATCCCCTGGTGCACTCGAATGTCGCTGTTGTTGTCACCGATGCACCCATGGATTTCCCCTAGTGTGACGAGTCTTCGTCTGCGGTCCTATACCAGCCCGCTGCATTGCGATAATGGAGCGAATTACCCACAATGGTCACGGAGCGTTTGCCTCCCGCGCCTTCCTAAAGCCCCTGAAAGTCTCCCAATTCTTCGTCAGCTGCTTTTGGTGGGCCCGGAACGAGCCTGGCTTCCGCCGCCTGGTTTGCGTACGTCCCAAATGGAGATATCAGTGATGAAACCCAGACGGCGAATGAAACCCAGTGGGAGCCCGCGAGTTGACGGTATGAGTTCGTCTTCAATAGAAGGACACCGATGTGCTCATCCTTGGAGCTGGGGATCAGAGGATCACCGCAGAATCCCATGTAAGCCCAATAAAGGTGTCGGTTGGAGTGGGTCTTACAAGAAGATTCGTACAGCACCTTGGCCTATGCCTCTCTATTTCCGGAACAGGACAAAGGATGCAAGGTCAACCGGATGAAGCACTCAACCGGCAGGCAAGAAAGGGAGGGTGAATTTGTCATCTGAATCGTCAACGCCGCAGGGAAATATTCGGTTGGATTCTTCAACCCGAATGAGGAAAATTACCCACTGACTCACTATTTCCCATCAAACCGCCTTTTTTTGGGCAGGCTGCTCTGGTTCGCAGCTGTCCTGGGTTGGTCCGTCATTGCTGGTGAAGGGGTACCACTGCGGGATGAATATTCGCTCGATGTCTGGCAGGTCGAGGACGGTCTGCCAGACAACTCGGTGAATGCCATCGTCCAAACGCCCGACGGGTACCTGTGGTTCGGCACCTTTAATGGCCTGGTGCGGTTCGATGGTCTCCGCTTCCAACGGATGGATTCCGGTGTGGCAGGGTTGGAAAGTGGTCGGGTGGTGCAACTTTTTCTCGACCGTCAGGCTGCCCTCTGGATTGCGATGGAATATGGCCAGATTGCCCGCTATAGCCGGGGCAAATTTACCGTGCTCGGAGCGGAAAATGGGTGGTCGGGGGCTCGCGCTCGATTCTTTAGTGAAGATGAGATGGGAAGATTGCTGGTCTCCAGCGTGGAGGGCGGTTTGTTTCGTTTCGATGGACAACGCTTTCAACGTCTGTTGCCGGACGAGAACGGACCGGCCTTTTATGGTTGCAACCTGTTTGGTCACTTGGCGAGCCGGGCACTCGTCCGAAGGGGGGATTATTTGGGGACTTTGGAAGGCGATCAGTGGATGCCCCTGACGGAGCCGGGAGGATTTTCACCGTTAAAGGTTTCCGGATGGGGGGTGAGTGGGCAAGGGGGTATCTGGTTGGATACCGAGGGGCGCGTCGGGTTGCTGCGGGATGGTCAATGGGTTCGGGACTACGGAGTGCAGCCCTGGTCGACCCATATTGCGGTCAAATTCATGCGCGAAGATTCCCGGGGAAATCTATGGGTTGGAACCTGGAATGAAGGGTTGTTTCGGTGCCCACCGGGAGGTGCGTTCAGTCGCTACTCGAGCCATGACGGTTTTCCCAATGACACACTCCGCTGTTTTCATGAGGACCGAGAGGGTAATTTGTGGTTGGGCACCGATGGTGCCGGTCTGATACGCCTGAAGCGACGCGTTTTTAAGAGCTTTGACGCCCGACATGGACTGCCTCCTGCGGGCCTGTCAACCCTGACGCAGGATCCCCAGAGCGGACGATTGCAGGGGGCTATGAAGGGTCAGGTTTTCGAGTTGGACAGGGAGCATTGGGAGTTGCTCCCCCAAGTTCCGGGCGAGGGACCAACGTCTGCGGTTTTTTCCCTGCTGTTTGACCACACGGGTCGACGCTGGTTGGGCACATATGGGCAGGGGGTCTTCGCGGTTGACCCGAATGGATGGAAGCAATGGACACCCGCTCAAGGCTTGGTTTCTCCAGATGTGCTGTCACTCCATGAGGGGCGAGGCGGTGTGATATGGATCGGTACCGAAGCCGGCCTAAGCTGCTTTGATGGAGGACAATTTATCCGCTACGCCGCCACCAATGGCCTTCCTTTGGGAGCGATTCGAGCGCTGACGGAGGATGCGGAGGGAAATTTGTGGATCGGCGCTACCGGCGGTGGGCTCAGCCGGTTGCAGGCCGGAAAAATAACGACGTTCAGGCGAACAGACGGCCTGCCGAACGATTCCATTCGCTCGCTCCTGGCGGACCGTGACGGGACACTCTGGGTTGGCACCTCGGGCGGCGGATTGGCCTGGATGCATGACGGATTCTTCAGCCAGTTTTCCATCGAAGAGGGTCTCCCCGACAACGAAATTGCCGTCATTCTCGATGATACCCTGGGCCACCTCTGGTTGGGTTCGAATCACGGTGTTTTCCGAGTTTCCCGGGACGAACTGCGGGCTGTGGCTCAAGGCGGAAAAAAACGATTGGAGGGCATCACGTATCTGGGCGGCGATGGCCTGGCATCCGCTCAAATTTCGGGTGGACACATCGCCGGACTGCGATCGCAGGATGGACGGCTATGGTTTGCCACCAGTCGCGGGGTGAGTGTGGTGGACCCAAGGCAAATCCGGGTGAATTTACTGCCTCCAGCGGTGGAGATTGAAGAGGCCCTGGCCGATGGAACCACCCTGAATTCCGGTGGCAGGGATGGAATCGAGATGGCGTTCATCATTCCGCCCGGCACGGCACGAACGGAATTCCATTATACGGCGTTGAGTCTTACCAATCCGGATAGGAATCGATTTCGTTTCCAGTTGGAAGGCTATGATACCGATTGGAGCGAAGCGAGCACCCGGCGCGTTGCCCAGTATTCGAAGATCACGCCAGGAACCTACCGCTTCCGCGTGCTCGCCGCCAACAGTGATGGAGTGTGGAATGAAGCGGGCGCGGCGGTCAGCGTCACGTTCTTGCCGACCTGGTGGCAGACCTGGTCGTTTCGCATCGCTGCCGGGCTTCTGCCGTTGGTCGTCCTGATAGGGGCATACCATAGGCGAGTGCGGGGACTTAAGAGCGCACGGGTACAGCAGGAGGAGTTTTCCCGCCGATTGCTGGCGTCACAGGAGGTCGAACGAGCCCGGATTGCCCGCGAATTGCACGACAGTCTGGGGCAAAACCTGCTGGTCATTAAAAGCCGGGTGGCCCTGGCGCAACAACAGTCC
>CAIPFS010000646.1 GCA_903864375.1 uncultured Verrucomicrobiota bacterium | reverse complement strand
CGTCAGAACCCGAACCCCGCAAAATCCCGCATACGCCGTCATCCAGTGCACAAACTGCTCCTTCTCCTCCCCCTCAAAGATATACCTCCGGTCCACCACCCGCGAGATGCAGTGATAATACCCACATCCCTCCAACTTCATCCGTGCCTGGCGCATTCCGGAAACCTACCCCGCCAACCTGAAATGTAAATATAGAATGCCTGTCCCTCTGTATTTTTATTGCAGCATCGGGACTCTCGGACTTACCTTGAGACCGCTGTGATTAATTCGACTACGGAGGAGCGGGCTCGGCGGCGGGTGGGCTTGATTTCGCTGGGATGCGCCAAGAATTTGGTGGATGCCGAGATCATGCTCGGTTCGCTGCTGAAAGAGGGTGTTGAAATCGTCAATGACCCGGCCCAGGCCGATGCGCTCATCGTCAATACCTGTTCCTTTATCGATGCAGCTCAGGAGGAAAGTGTCGATGCGATCCTGGAATCCGGGGAGTTGAGGGATGCCCATCACCGTGGCCAGGCCCTGATTGTTTCCGGATGCCTGTCCCAACGGTTTCGGGAGGAATTACCCCGGTTGCTGCCGGAAGTGGATGCCTTCATGGGGATTGACGAAGTCGCCAAGGCGCCCCAGATCGTCGAACAGGCGGTTTTACGACGACGCGAACGGATTGAGGCGCCGACTGCATCCGAGCCGGGCCGAAAAGCCAAAATCCGCCGGAAAGTTGCCGAACTGGACAAGACAAAGCCTTCGGACCATGTCGACGCGCCATTAGCAACGCAGGCTCCGCTCGTCCAGGTAGAGGTTCGTCCCAACTACATTCCTCAGTGGGATACCCCCCGGTTCCGTTTGACGCCGGGTCATTTTGCCTACGTCAAGATTGCCGAGGGCTGCAATCATCCGTGCAGTTTTTGCATCATTCCACGGATGCGAGGTTCGCATCGAAGTCGGGTGCAGGCTGACGTTGTTGAAGAGGCCCGGCAGTTATTGGCCTCCGGGGTTCGCGAACTTAATCTGATATCCCAGGACTCGACCTACTATGGATTGGACCTGCGCCCGAACCATAGTCGGGCGATTTCGTCCCCCGAGAAGTTCAAGGCCGCCACCCAGGCTCTACCGGTCACTGCCACGACCCTTGCAACGCTGATACGGGAGTTGAATGCCTTACCCGGAGAATTCTGGATTCGGCTGCTTTATACCCATCCTGCCCATTGGACAGACGAATTGATTAGCGCCATTGCCGAATGTCCCAAAGTGGCTCGGTACGTCGATATGCCGCTCCAACATATCCATGACGATATGCTGGAACGGATGCGCCGGGAGACCTCCGGGCAATACATTCGGGAGTTGATCGAACGGCTGCGGGCGGGAATTCCCGGGTTAACCTTGCGAACAACGTTCATCGTTGGATTTCCCGGCGAGACGGCATCCACTTTCAAGACCTTGCTGGATTTCATTCGTTCCACCCGATTTGAACGCCTGGGCATCTTTGCCTATTCGCAAGAGGACGGCACGATTGCCGGGAAAATGTCGGGTCAAGTGATTCCCGCGACCCGCCAAAAACGCCGAGATTTGGCGATGGCGGCCCAACATGAAGTGGCCCGGGAGGTTTCGGCGGCGCAGGTCGGCCGGACCATTCGGGTTCTGGTTGAATCGAGCGCGACTGCCGCCCAGCTTCAAAAGGCGCGGATTGAGTCCTGGGAGCATGGCATGATTCGCGAGACGGATGAGCAGGCTGGCGGTCTTCGGGGCCGATACTCTGTTGCCCGTGGGGAAGGGGATGCTCCCGACATTGATGGACGGGTGTATGTCCGGGGAAAGTTGCCGGTGGGACAGTTTGCCACCGTTCGCGTGGTTGGTCACACTGACTACGACTTGATTGCCGAGGTTTGAACGTCGGGCGTGCCGTCGTCGCCTTTCCAATCAACGACAAGAGCCGTTGTATTATCCCGTGCTCCCCGGTCGAGAACGACCCGGACGACGGATTCCGCAGTGGTTTCCTGTCCAGGAGGTCTATGGGTGAGGAGTTCCAAGAGGTCCCGATGGTACAGCTCCTCGGAAACACCATCCGTGCAAAAAAGGAATCGGTCCCCTGGAGAACAGTCGACTGACCCGACCTGCGGAGAGACAAATTGATTTTGACCTCCGAGAGCCCTTTGAAGGACATGTCGACGCGGATGAGAGCGGGCCTCTCGTTCATTGATGTGACCGTTTCGAAAGAGCCAGCCGACGTGAGTGTCGTCCTCGGTCAATTGATGAAGTTTCCCACTGGAGAACCGGAGGTGATAAATCCGGCTGTCGCCGATATGGGCGAAATAGAGGCGGTTGCCCGTGAAAAACCCCAGGCTGAGGGTGGCCTCCATTCCCCGACATTCGTCATAACTGGCACCCAGATAACAAAGAGCACGGTGAATCTCCGTAAAAAGACCCGTCAGAAGGCGG
>CAIPFS010000645.1 GCA_903864375.1 uncultured Verrucomicrobiota bacterium | reverse complement strand
CCATCATTGATGTCCATACCCATACGTTTAATGCGCGCTATCTTCCGCTCGAGGGCATTCTTCTGGGCAAACGCGATGCCTATTCCCCGGTCACGACCCTGATTTCCGACGAAACAGCGGTGATCGTTGCCCGGGCTCTGATCGAACAGACGGAATTGGGTGCGGTGGGAGATCAGCCGGGGATTGCGCGCAAAGAGGGGCTTGCCACCCTTCGTCACTCAGGACCGCATGGTTTGATAACGGAAATCTTTCTCGACTTGATTGACCTTGGTTTGAAGGAGGGTGCCTGGAATCCGGAGAAATCGCCCCGGGAACAAATGGCGGCGATTTCGCGGGTGGCCCTGAAAATGAATGCAACCCAGCGGGTGGCAATTCACGCGGCGGCGCACATGATGGGAATGGAGGACGGCACCACCGGGGATGCCGAGGGTCCGGGGACCATCAGCGGGGTGGAGGCGGCGGTGCGCTTCTTGTGGATGCTGACCCAAAGTGACGCCCGAATGATCACGCTCTTCCGGGATATGTACAAGGACACTCCCAGGAAAGGGGAGATTACCCTGGTCTCTCACATGATGGATCTGGCGCCCGTGTACGATCAAATTCCGGATGGCCATGCCCTCCTGGATTTTCCGACCCAACAGGTCCGGCGAATGGAACAGTTCCAGGACGCCGGCTCATCCAATCTGATCTACTTTGTAGCCTACTGTCCATACCGTGTCCCCAATTCCACGCCTTCCGGGGGATTGGAGGTGGTTCGTGATGCCATCCTTCATCACCATGCACGAGGCGTGAAGTTTTACCCGCCCTCTGGCTACCGTCCCGCCGACAATCAGGTTCCTCCCCGTCCTTACACCTTGTTCACCTCCGCTCCGGGCAGACAATGGGAGCGACGGTATGGCACATTCGGTCCTGACAAGGACAAGGCTCTGGATGCTGAAGTCAACCAACTGCTGGAATGGTGCATCGAGCAGGACGTTCCCGTCTTCGTTCATTCCGGCTACGGTCAGTTTGAGGCCCGGAAAGGCTATGGCGAGTACCATTCCAATCCGGAATTCTGGCGACGCTTTCTGGAGAGGCACAGCACACCGGGGAAGCCGTGCACCCTTCGCCTCTGCCTCGGTCACGCGGGTGGCGAGGACTTCTGGTTTGGGACAGGCCAGCATGCCGCGTGGGGGCAATGTGTTTATGACCTTTGTACCCAATACCCGAATGTCTATTGTGAGATAACGACCAGCGAAAAGTTCGTGATGGCCGAATCCAGGGCCTGCTTTGTTGAACATATCTCCCGCCTGTTTGATGAATCGTCGCGGAACGCCCGTCCATCGGATCCCGTGCATCCCACATTTCCCTTCGCCCGGAAACTGATGTACGGAACGGACTGGTACCTGCCCAACCGGGGGGAACCCGGTGCCGTGTTGCTGAGTACCCAGACAGCCTTTCTCTACTCCTGTTTGCGCAACGCCTATGCAGACTATTTTTCCGGCAATGCCGGTCGCTATCTCAAGATGGAACCGACGGGGGCCAATCCATGAGAAGACTGAAAGTGCGGTTCGGATGATCGGTCGGGTATCGTCTGTGAGGGGGACCAGGCAACACTTTAGTGGAAGGCTCCTCCTCACGACACCCGGGCCAGCATGGCCAGGACGGATTCCGGTGTGATCCCGGCCAGGCAATCCGCCGACGGACGATTCAGGCATGGGGGTTGCCTCTGTCCGGAACAGGCGCAGTCGACGGCCACATGCTGATGTTGCGGTCCGCGCGGCAGCCATTCCTCAATACCGAAATAGTTTCGAAAAAGGGCGATGGTGGGGATACCCAACGCCATGGCCAGGTGCAGCGGACCGGAATCGCTACCGATATGCACCCGGCATCGGCCCAGCAGGGCGGCGAATTGATCCAGGGTGGGTTGTACCACCTCCGTGATCTGATCCGGCCCCACCTTTTCGATGAACTCCCGAACCCGGGACTTTTCACGGTCATTGGAGCCGCACGTCACCACCAATCGCACCTGCCTGGGTCCTGCGGTGAGCCGCCGGCCGAGTTCGATCCATCGGTCCAAAGCCCATTCCTTGAGCGGCGTGCTGGCGCTGAGTGACAAATGGAGTGCCCCCGCAGGAATAGCCGTCGCCCAATGACGCGCGTCGTCGGAGATGCGCAAATCAAATCGGGGTGGACCCTCCACCGGGATTCCACACGCCGCCAGCACGGCACGACGTTGGTCGAAAACCGATTGCCGTCGATCCGGCTGCGGTACCCAATGTTGGAGGAGCAGGGGATTCCAAAAATGCCAGCGGTCCGGCATCCGGGCCATCCCGTGGCGTGCTCCGATAAGCCCCATGAGGATCAGGGTGCGGTCGGCCCCGGTGAAGTTGATGGCCAGGTCAAATCGTTGCTGCCGAAGGGATCGGATCAACTGATACTGCTCCTTCAGTCTCTGGAGTGCCGGTCTTTTAGGGCCGCCCAGCTGCACCGTCCAGACCCGATCGACACAGCGTGCCAGGGTGAGGACCGCGGCCCCCAGCGGGGTGGTGACCACATGGATTTCCGCCCCGGGATACTGGAGTCGCAAGTCCCAGAGGGGAGGAATGAGATGCACCGTGTCCCCCAGAAATCCCAGGTCGACCACGACCAATCGGCGGGCCCCGCGGGTCAGGGAGTGGAGGACGGCAGGCGAATACATGACACCCGGACGTTCCACGAAATCCCTGGACGATGCCGAGGCAAAAGAGCTCCCCATGATTTGGACTTGTCGGACGGGCCTCCTTGCCCCGAACTCCTCTCAGAATGAGGTTTGGATACTTGAAGGGCGCGATTTCCATCTGGCTGGTGGCCCTGGTGGTCATCAGCGTGATGGTGGCCACCCGTCCGCTGAAGCGGACCGTCACTCCAACCTATCATCAGGCCTCCCGGGACTGGGCAGAGCGCAAGACACTCTACGAAGGCACCTCCGGGATGCATTATCTGCCTCCATTTGTTGCCCTGTACGCACCCTTTGAATGGATGCCGCTGCCGGTCAGCGAGGTCGTCTGGAGAGTCCTGGGGACGGCGATGATTGCGGGAGGGCTCTGGGGTATCTGCCGTCATTGTTCCCAAAGGAGGGAGCTTCTGCACCGCGATTTCTTTTTTGTCTCTCTCCTGTCTCTTCCGTTGTGCCTGCCCGCCATTCGCAATGGCCAGGCGAACGCAACCATGGCCGGCCTGTTTCTCCTTGCAACCGTCGGCCTCATGGAAAGGCGATCGTGGTGGACCGCCGTCTGCCTCGGACTGGCCGTGGCAGTCAAGCCCTTGGGGTTGGCCGCCGTGGGACTCGCCGTGGCGGTCAGTCCGGCCCTGATCCTCCCCTGCATCGCGGCCACCACGGGCGTCCTGCTCCTGCCTTACGCGACCGCACCTGCTGCTTACGTCACGAGTCAGTACCAGGCCGCCTGGTTGAATCTCCGGGAATGTGCGGTCATTTCAGAAAATCGGTTTGCCGACCTGAACGGCATCATCCGGGCTTTTGGAGTTGAATTGAATGGGAACGCAGGACTCGCGGTTCGCGCCCTCGCTGGTCTGGCGATGTTCCTTCTGTGCGTCACCTGGGTGCGGCGTCAATCGGAACCGGAACGAAGCCTGTCCTGGTTTGGCTTCTCCGCATTGTACCTGATGATTTTCAATCCCATGACCGAGGCGAACAGCTACGTGATTCTCGCCCCTGGATTTGCCCTGGCCGCCGTTCTGGCATGGAACCGGGGATTCCACCGGACGGGATTCTTCTGGGCTGCGGCGGTGCTCAGCATGGGGCTCCTGCCCAACCTCGTGCGGCCCTGGTTTGGAAATTCGTTTGCCCTGGTCTGGCATCCCATCATGGCCCTGTTGCTTCTGGGCTGGCTGACCGGCGTGGTCGTCTCTCAACGGGCGCAGGTGCCATCCCGGCAGTAGCAGGGGATCCATCAAGCACTCTGTCCTTCGTGGCTTCGCGCCTTCGTGTAAAAAAATCTCATTGGACGCACACGAAGACGCGAAGGCGCGAAGGAGAACTGGCAGAGGGAACGGTCGGACCCCCTGACACTAGGCGTTCTGACGTCCAAAAGGGCGAAATGAGGTGACCCAGAGCTCGAGCCCTGGGCCGGCACCCCGATTTATCCCGTCCTGAAGGGGTGGAATTCCTTGTGAACACCTTTCCCGTGCTGGGAAAGGTTCAATGAAAGGCGGACCCGTCAGGTCTGAGAATCTAGGAAACCTGTCGCCGCCGTTT
>CAIPFS010000644.1 GCA_903864375.1 uncultured Verrucomicrobiota bacterium | reverse complement strand
CGTCGGTGCGCCGGAACGAAATCCATTGTCCGTCCGGCGACCATGCCGCCGGGGTGCAGACCAACGGAGGTCCGAAATGGGTCAATTGTCGTTCGCCGCGGCCATCGACGCCGATGATGAACAACTCCAGAGCGTCCTCCACGGGAAAGGAGTAAACGATTTCCTTCGAGTCGGGCGACCAGTTTGGGAAGGTTGCCCCGACCTTGCTGACTCCGGCAACCACTCGTCGCTTGTTGGTTCCATTCCAATCCATCACGTACACGGTCACCCCGCCTTCCGGAGGATGGCCGGTATAGCAAATGAGCCGCCCATCCGGAGAAAGCGTGGGGTCATGACCTTCACCGAGCTTTTTCAGGTCGCTGCCGTCGGGGCGGATGCTGGCCATTTCCGGCTTGGTCCCGTGCATTCCAAAGACAATGAGTTCCCCGTCGGGTGTCTTCCGCCAGCTGGGCATGTAGCAGACATCCGGGGAACGAATCAATCGACGGACCTGGGAACCGTCCGACTGCATGACCCACAGATTGGTTGTGCCCTCCCGGTCGGACATGAAGACAATCTGGCGTGCGTCCGGTGACCAGCAGGGATACCGGTCCTCCGAGCCAGGCGATCGGGAAACATTGGTCATGTCCCCGGTATCGGGATTCGCAACAAACACTTCCGTGTCACCGGTCCGCACCGATGTGACCAAAAGTTGCCGGCCAGCCAGGGGGCCTGCATTGAGAACGGACACTCCCGACAACGCCGCAGCACCGCATGAAATCCATCGTGGAAGGGGCATGTCCGGAGATTGCCAGCCCCTCCGCGGGCGTCAACTGACCCGTTCCGGATTTCCAACCTCCCGGACCCGACTTCCTCCCGCACGGCCCAGCCGGATTGCAGTGGGGTTATACCCCATGGGTGCACCATCGAATCTCCTGTAGTGTCGGCGGATTCAAGGGACGGGGGGGATGCCTGTCGCTTCCGCCACGATATTGGAACTCCGAAAGGATGAGTCTCGTTTACCAGGAGCGTTCACTCCGTCACGCGTCTGTGATCGGTTCGAATCGGGGAAGGGGAACCCGAGATCTCTGATCTGGAGGTATTGGACACAAGGAATTCGCCCGGGTTTCGGCTCATGAATTGAAACCCACATGAAAGACCACGACTGAATGTCGACGACTGCAGACCCGTTAAAATCGATCAACACCGGCGGATCGGCACAGGGAAAGCCATCCCAGCCTGTCGGAAAACCGCCAGCTGCATCCGGCTGGGGTTCACTGTCCGGGCTGTGGCAGCGCAAGTCCACGCTCATAGCAGCGGCCTCCATCCTCGGTATCGCGGTTCACCTGATTCTAAAATACGCCTTTCATGCGCCACCGGGAACGGCCCGGTTTCCGCTGCTCCTCACCCTGGCTCTTGGCGGCCTGCCGATGCTTTACGATTTGCTGCGCAAATTGATGAGGCTGGAATTCGGGTCGGATCTTCTCGGGGGAATCTCCATCATCACCTCGGTCCTTCTGGGGGAAAATCTGGCAGGCTCCATCATTGTACTGATGCTGGCAGGTGGTGAAGCCCTGGAGAGTTATGCCCTGGCGAGCGCGACATCCGTGCTGGCGGCACTGGCCAAGCGGATGCCGTCGGTGGCGCACATCCAACGAGGAACGGCATTGGTGGACGTTTCTCTTGCCGAAATCGTTGTAGGGGATGAACTGGTAATCTATCCGCACGAGATTTGTCCAGCAGACGGCGTGGTGACCAAAGGTCACGGGATGATGGACGAATCCTACCTGACAGGAGAACCGTTTCAGATCACCAAGACTTCCGGATCGACGGTCATTTCGGGCGCCATCAACGGTGAGTCGGCCATCACGTTCCGCGCGACCAAGGTTGCCGCGGATTCGCGCTATGCCAAGATCATGGAGGTCATGCGGGAGTCGGAGACGCGGCGTCCGCATCTCCAGCGATTGGGTGATCAACTGGGTGCGATTTACACGCCGGTTGCCCTGACAGTGGCCGCCGGTGCGTGGCTGGTAAGCGGTGAATCCGTCCGATTTCTGGCCGTATTGGTCATTGCCACGCCGTGCCCGTTGCTCCTCGCCATTCCCATTGCCATCATCGGGTCCATCTCGCTCTGCGCCCGCCGCGCCATCATTGTCAAAACTCCTGCCGTGCTGGAGCAAATCACCCGTTGCCGAACCGCCATCTTTGACAAGACGGGGACCCTCACCTACGGCGAGCCCAAACTGACCGGACAGTGGGTGGCCCCGGAATTTGACACGAAGGTGGTGCTGACGCTCGCTGCGGGCTTGGAGCGCTATTCGAAACATCCGCTCGCACGAGCCATCCTTGCCGCAGCGAAAGACGCGGGCATTGTCCTTCCGGAGGCCGCGGAGGTGGGCGAACAGCCAGGTCAGGGGTTGCGGGGACGGGTTTCCGGCCATGATCTGCAAATCACGAGTCGCAACAAAGTGATCGCCGCAAAAACACCAGGTTTTGAGCAGCTACCTCCGCCCGTGGGTGGCCTGGAGTGTGTGGTGGTTATTGACAACCGCTATGCCGCAGCGTTCCGGTTTCACGATGCGCCGCGTGCCGAGAGCCGACCCTTCATCCGCCATCTGGGATCACGTCATCAATTTGCACGTCTCATGATCATCTCCGGTGATCGTGAGTCGGAGGTTCGCTATCTGGCGGAGCAGGTCGGCATCTCGGAGATCCATTCCGAGCAAAGTCCGGAACAAAAACTCGCGCTCGTCCGGATTGAAACCCTGAAAGCCAAAACGCTTTATGTCGGCGACGGAATTAATGATGCCCCGGCGATGATGGCGGCCACAGTGGGCATGGCGATCGGTCAGAACAGCGACGTCACCGCCGAAGCCGCTGGAGTGGTGATCATGGACAACTCGCTTCGGAAAGTGGATGAGTTCATGCACATCAGCCGACGCATGCGGACGAT
>CAIPFS010000643.1 GCA_903864375.1 uncultured Verrucomicrobiota bacterium | reverse complement strand
CGTCGCCGCCCGGGATTTTCATAGTCGCAAGCTCTGCTCGCTCGGTGTCTGCGCCGCCGTTGGGCGCAGCGACGCGCTCGCCGACCGCTCCGGGATTTATCTGAAGGAGTTGAAGGAGCATCGTTTTATTGGAATTGATGAGCAGGAGATGCCCGGACGGAACCGCTGGATGACAGAGATATGCCGTAAGGCGGGCTTCAAACCGCAGTTTGAAGCGATCATCGACGGCATCACAAATGTGCTTTCACTCGTGGCTTCGGAGTCGGCCGTCACCCTCGTTCCTTCCTATCTCGCAGACTTTCCGCACCCCGACATCCGCCTTGTCCCGGTGAAGGATGCCGACGCCTCTTGGGACTTCATCCTGCTCTGGCAACGCGGGCGCATCCCCGACGCCACGCGTGCCCTGATCGATGCGCTCTCGGCGGAGGCGTCTCTCATGAATTGAAGCCTCCCGCCCGGGACGTTGTCCCGGGCTGTCACATTTCGACCCCTTTGGGGCTCCGGAACCCCCATTATTCCGCGTCTGTCCATCAACCGACCACAGAATTCAACGGTAACCTATTGAAAGAGAATAACATCGGTAGGGCGAGGCTCCTGCCGAGCCGCGGCGGTCCGAACTGCGCCCGCCAGGCGATCCAGCTCCAGTTATATCCAACCTGACCCTGGGGCACTACGGGTGGGATGCTGCTGTTCCGCAGGCCTCCAGGCCTGCAAAGCCGTCGGCGAACCGAGGCGCTCGGGGACGGGGCACGGCACTGCCGACTGGAAAGTCGGCGAAACGGCAGACAGGAATGTCTGCGCTACGTTGCAGGGCCATACACCCGGGGGGACCGGGACTTGACCGGACAGCCCATTTGAGGGCAAATTGGCGACTCAATGGATTCCCGTCGTCGAAACGCAGTGCCCGTCAATGGCGAGCCGGGCCATCGACTGGCGGGAGCTTCAAAACCATCGGCATCCCGGCACCATGTTTAAGCTCACTGGCAGAGGTTCCATCACCACCTGTGACGGCATCAGCCGCCGGGACTTTCTGGAAGTCGGGGCTCTCGGCACTCTGGGGCTTTCGCTGGCGAAGATGGCGGCATTGCAAGCCGCGGGAGCCGCTCCATCGGGAAACGATGAGCGATCGGTGATTATGATCTTCAATCTGGGTGCCCCCAGCCAGTTGGACACCTTCGACATGAAGCCGGACGCGCCGTCCGAAATCCGGGGTCCCTTCCAGCCCATCCGGACCAAGAATCCGGATTTGCAGATATCCGAAATCCTGCCGATGCACGCCAGGCTTGCGGACAAATTCTCGCTGGTTCGGAGCTGCTACCATACGGCACCGGCGGTGCACGACACCGGGCATCAAATGATGCAGACCGGGCGGCTCTTCAGCGGTGGAGTCAACACGCCTCATGCGGGCTGTGCCCTCGAGTTTCTTCGCGGACGCCGCAACGAGTTACCCGCGCATGTCATTTTGCCCGAACCGATGGGGCCGACCGGGGGCAACATGCCGCACGGACAGGATGCCGGGTTTCTGGGGAAGGCCTATGATCCGTTTGCCCTGATGGCCGACCCCAGCCGGAAGGATTTCAAAGTGCCTGACCTTTTACCGCCCACGGAGATCGGGGAGGTTCGACTGGCCCGGCGACGGGAGCTTCGATCCATCGTTGATTCCACGGTCAAGAATTTTGAAGCCAGCCCGAGCGCGGCGTTGATGGATGCCAATTTCGCCTCCGCCTACCGCTTGATGACGAGCTCCAAGGCCCGTGAGGCTTTCGACCTGAACCAGGAGCCGGAAAAAGTCCGGGAACGGTATGGCATGACCCGGTTTGGCCAGTGTTGCCTCCTGGCGCGGAGGTTGATCGAGGCGGGAGTGCGATTTGTCACCATCAACACCTTCATCACCGTCTTTGACGAAATCACCTGGGACATTCACGGGTCGAAGCCGTTCACCTCGATTGCCGGGATGAAGGATATCGTGGCCCCGATGTATGACCGGGGTTACAGCGCATTGCTCGAGGACCTGTTTGACCGTGGGCTCCTGGACAAAACGCTGGTCTGCAACCTGTCGGAATTCGGGAGGACCCCAAAAATCAACCCGGCCGGTGGGCGCGACCATTGGCCCAATTGCTGGACCACCTATTTTGCCGGCGGCGGGGTCAAGGGAGGTCGAATCATCGGCAAGAGCGACGAAATCGGGGCCTATCCGGTGGAGCGTCCGGTGAAACCGTCGGAGGTGGCGGCGACCATCTACCATTCGTTGGGCATTGACCTTGAGACCAAGCTGCCCGGGCCCCAATCGCGTCCTTATCCGCTGGTGGATTACGGGACCCAGCCGATCACCGAACTGTTCTAAGTCGAACCCCAAATGAACAGCCGCATCCTTGTCGCCTGCCTGGGCTTCGGCCTATCCCTTGTTTCCACCACGGCAGAGTCGACCAACCGTCTGCTCTCCATTCTTCCGAATAAAATCACCCTGACCGGCATTGCCGCCCGTCAGCAGCTCCTGGCCGAGGACTGGGTGGGAGCGGATGCGGTCGGTCCTGCCGACGGGCCGGTCACCTTCACGGTAATCCCTCCTGGTGTTGCCCGGGTCGATAACGGGGTGGTGATTCCCCTGACCAACGGCACGGCAGTGATCGTGGCGTCGACCGGGGCTCAGACGAATTCGGTCACAGTCAACGTCGAGGGAATGGACCGGCCCTTCCAATGGAGTTTTCGAAATCACGTCCAACCGGTCCTGGCCAAGACGGGTTGCAGCGCTGGAGCCTGCCACGGTGCCGCTGCGGGTCAGAATGGATTTCGGCTTTCGCTTCGCGGGTATGACGATGATGGAGACTTTGCCGCATTGACCCGCAACGCGCTGGGACGTCGGGTCAATCCGTCGGACCCCGGCCGGAGCCTGATGCTGCTGAAGCCAACCGGTGCCCTTCCGCATAAGGGCGGCAAACGATTTGAGGTCGGCTCGCCCGAGTATCGGGTGCTCTCGGAATGGATTGCCGCCGGAACTCCCAAGTCGAGCGAGAGCGACGCCCGCATTGAACGAATCTCCATTCTGCCGTCCTCGGTGCGACTTCAGGCTGGAAACACCCAGCCGTTGCTGGTCACGGCCTGGTTCAGCGATGGACACACGGAAGACGTCACCCGCTGGGCCAAATACACCGCTGCCAATGCCTCGGTCGCCCAGATCGACGAGCAGGGGCGGGTGACCGTGACAGGTCAGGGAGAGGGAGCCATCACCGCGTGGTACCTCAGTCGTATCGCAGTGGCGACCGTTACAGTCCCCTTCAGTGATCCGCCCCGCCCTGAGGCTTTTTCGGGACTTGCCGGGGGCAATTTTATCGACGAACTGGTGTTGGAGAAACTTCGCAGCCTGAATCTGCCGCCTTCTGGCGACTGCGGGGATACGGCCTTCATTCGACGCCTGTTCATTGATGCGATGGGGGTCCTGCCCACCGCTGACGAGGTCAAGGCGTTTGCTGCGGATAACTCACCGACCAAGCGTGACGCGCTCATCGAGAAGGTTCTGGCCCGTCCGGAGTTCGTCGACTATTGGACCTATAAATGGTCCGACCTGTTCCTGGTCAGCAGCAAGCGGCTCAGTTCCCCGGCGATGTGGGCCTATTATCAGTGGATTCGAAGCAATGTTTCCGCCAATACGCCGTGGGATCAGTTTGCCCGGCAGGTCATCACCGCCCGCGGCAGCTCGCTGGAACACGGTGCGG
>CAIPFS010000642.1 GCA_903864375.1 uncultured Verrucomicrobiota bacterium | reverse complement strand
GAAGGAGGGACATCCAACGGACTCGCTCCTGCAAGTCCCCATATCGATTTTGACCACTGCCGCATGGGCACCGAGTCGACCGTTTCTCCTCAATGTTGGGTTTCCTTCGTGCCCTCCAGGAATGCCTCCCGGATTTCCAGCGGGCCAAACGGCCAGGTCCTGACGGATCGGGCCCACAAGAGGAACGCGAAGGCGCCGAGGGCGACCCAACCCAACGACAGGCTGATCATCAGGGTCCCCGATCGGCTGTAGGCATAAAGCCATCCCGCAGCCGAAACGAGACTGGCCAGCGGATAGAGGTGTTGCCGATAGGGGCGCGGCAGTCCCGGCTGGCGACGACGCAGCACGGTCAGGGCCACCACCTGGGACAATCCCTGCACCAGCACGATGGCGGCGGTCAGCATATTGATGACCTGATCCAGCGGAAAAAAGGAGGCAATGGCCGTGATCCCTCCCATCACCCACAAGCCCACATGGGGAAAACGAAGACGCGGATGCAGACGGGCGAACGGGGAAAAGAAAAGACCGTCCCGTGCCGCGTTGTAGGGAATTCGTGAAGCGCCCAGAAGTCCGGCGGCAATCGAGGCAAAACCAGTGATCAACACGAGGGCTGTGAAAACCGATGCCGCCGATTTCCCCCAGGTCCGCTCCATCACCAGGGAGCCGATGGAGGATGATTCCGCCACCTCCTTCCACGGGACCACTCCCAGCACCCCGATATTCATCAACAGATAAATGCCCATGATGCCCAGGATGGAATACAGGATGGATCGGGGAATGACCCGACCAGGGTTGATGATTTCATCCCCGATGCAGGCCGTGGTGTTGTAACCGGCGTAGTCGTAGATGGCGTAGATCAACCCCTGACCAAGGCCCAACCAGAATGCTCCCTTCGGTTGAAAGACACCGGGGGGAAAGGCGAACGCCAATCGGGGATCAAAGTGGCTGGCACAGGCGGCAATCATGAGCCCGACGGTCACCAGCATGATGACGAACAGCACGTGGGTCAGCCGACCGATGGCCGCGATGCCCCGGTGAAGAGTCCATACGGCGAGACCGACCACCCCCACGGAGATGAGGGTGACTTTGACATGGGTCATGGTCCATAAGTCCCTCAGGATGGAACCCGAGGGTGGAGGAGCCGATGCGAGCGACGGAAAATAGTAGCCAAGATATTGGACAATCCCAATAACCCCGGTGGATAAAATCAGGGGGACGGCAATCAGGATGGTCCAGACAAAGAGAAAGGGCATCAGCCGTCCGGTCCGATATTGGAACGCCTCCCGGAGATACAGGTAGGTGCCACCCGCTCCCGGCATGGCCGCACCGAGTTCCGCCCAGACCATTCCGTCGGCAATGGCCAGCGCGGCGCCCAGCAGCCAGGCAAAGATTGCCTGCGGTCCACCCATCGACCCGACCATGAGCGGAATGGTCAGGAAAGGCCCGATGCCGCACATCTGGGTCATATTAATGGCCACGGCGGAACGGAGCCCCAGGGCGCGCGTGAATCGGGGCCCTTCCCCGGAAATCGGCAGGCTCATGGTGGTGTCGACCTCAGCCGTCGTCCGAAAGAACCCATGGGAGTGGCGCTCATACCGGATCACGATGAACCGACGGCAGGTGGTTGCCAACCGAATTGCGGGGCGACCCGAATGCGATTCATCCGTATGGCTGCACCGGATCGTTAACGATGGTCCAACGGCCTGTCGACACCATCAAGCCGGCAGCCGGGAGTCTCAAACAGTTTATCAATATATATTTCTCTTTGGGTGATGAAGATGATTTTGCCGAGGGTGCCTGACGATTCCATTCCTTGAACGGCGTCCGTGGAGTCCGGCGGCTGGATCCGGGAGGCTCAGTGCCTTCGCGGTGCAAAACAGGACTGGAAACAGGAGTGAAATGGTCCGGAATTGCGGCATCGAAGGCATCTTCGACAGAAGCCTTCCCATTGTTGTGGTGGGAAACGACGCCGGACATGTGAAATTTATGTACCAAGGGTCGGAATCCGTGCGAACCATCGGCTTGAAGGTGTTCTCCTGCTGGCCATCATCCCGGCCTCTGCTACGATCTCTCTGTCTTATGAGACTGTCGTATCGTTGGATGGTTGAAAGGGGCTTGGGTATCACTTCTCTGGTCCGAATCACTCAAATCTGGGGCTTTGCCGTGGCCATTGCCGGAGCTGTCCAGGCTGCGCCGCCGTCTTCGTCGCCCCGACCCGAGCACCTCACCCCCCTGATGCGGCCGGTCCAGACGCCCGACGCATCCGAATCCAGCGCGTTCAACCAGGCATTGGAACGGTTTTCCCAACGCTCTCAACGCGATGATTTTTCGGCCCTCCTGGATTTCCTGGATGCCCATCCGCAGGGCGCCTGGTCGCCGGCACTCCGATTGCAACTAGCCGAGGAGTATTACCAGACCGGATGGTATTCCCTGGCTCTTCAAACCCTGCGTGATCTCTGGAACGAACGGGGCCAGGGCACGACGTCCGAAGCGGCGGTGTTTTCCACCCGGGTGGGCATTCGGCTGATGGATCTCTCCGCCCGGCTGGGTCGACGGGAGGAGGTCGAGGAGCTGGTGAAGACCCTATCCCCGGTCGCTCTTCATCCCGACGATGTCGAAGTCCTTCGGGGTGTTCAGCAGGGCCTGGACTCGATGCAGCATCGTCCCGGGACCGCTTTCCGCTGTGGTGCGCTGGCACTCGAACAAATCCGGGTGTTCCTCAATCCCACCAATGCCGGCCATCCTCAAATTCTGGGGGCCGTCTCCACCGCCAATGGAATGTCTCTTTCCGCGGTCGCCCGTCTGGCGGATTCCCTCGGGATGCACTATCAGGTGGCCCGGCGCACTCCCGGCGCACCGTTGCCCACGCCTGCCCTCATGCATCTTCAGGTGGGGCATTTTGTGGCGGTCCTCAAGGAACGATCCGGTCGTTTTCAACTCTCCGATCCCACCGGATGGCAGACGACCTTTGCCACTGCCATGGCCATCGACCATGAAGCCTCCGGATACTTCCTCATTCCAGCTGGTCCGCTGCCGCCGGGATGGCGCGCCGTCGAACCCGAGGAGGCCGAACGGGTCGTGGGTCGAAACGGGGTCCTGGACAATGATCCGGACGCCACCACTCCCCGCGACAAGCAATCGCCCTGTTCCTACAAGCTTCCCTCGGCATCCCACGGAATGGCCAGCTGGAGCGTCCACCTGATGCTGCTGAGCCAGCAAATCATCGATACACCGATCGGTTACGAGCCCCCCTTCGGTCCTCCGGTTTCCGTGACGGTGCGGCACACCCAAAGGTCCAACTCCCGTTTCGGATACCGTCCGGAATGGACGCATGAATGGACCGGCCAATTGTACGAAGCCCCCCTGGAACCGCTCGGCGACCTTTGGCTGCAAGAGGGCGGCGGTTGGGAACGGTTTTCGCCCCTCGACGAGGAAGGCAAACTCTATCAAAGCCGGATTTTTAATGTCGGACGCATCCTTCGTGCCGGCTCGACCAATCTGACGTGGGAATTCCCCGACGGCACCAAGCGCAACTATACTGCTTTCACCGGGACCAATGTCACCTGGGGCCGGACATTCTATCTCACCTCGGTGGAAGATGCCTCGGGCAATCGCGTCACCATTCAGGGCCTGCAGAACGGTCGGGTGACCTCGCTGACCGACGCCCTGGGACAGGTGACCCGATTCTACTATGAACTGACGGACCCCGGCATACCGCCCGACCATAATACTCCGGGCGGCCCGGTGACGTCCGGAGTGGTTCCCAATTATTTCTATACCAACCAATTGACCCGCATCGTTGACCCGTTTGGGCGGGTGGCCAAATTCCAATACGCCAAAGTGGAGCGCTATCTGTTTGGTTATTGCAATGGTGAATCCGGTTGCCCGTTCTACTACTACAACTATGACCTCACCAATATTGTGGATGTGGCAGGGTTCAGTTCCCAGATGGCGTACGATCCGTCGGGCTTGGTGGTGACCAACCTGACCACACCCTATGGCACGACCCGCTTCAATTGGGGAAGTCAGTACTCGGGTCGATATTCCCTCGAAGTCACCGATCCGGATGGGGACACCGAGCGGTTTGAATACCTCGGGTATGGTTCGGACCTGCCGTCAACGGCCAATCCGGTCGGAGTCCGGATTGATGGGGGTGGAGCCAACGTGGCGCATTGGAGCAAAAAGGCGTTTGCCGAAAGTTTTCAGACCAATTCCGTGGCCGGCGCGACGATTTACCAATTTCAACTGAGTGAAACGCTCAACAGCGCCGGTCGGGTGTTGAAGGCGGTTCGCCAGCCGCTCGAAAATCCTGTCTGGTTTAATTATCCCGATCAGGGATCCGCCGCACGTCCCGGGACTGGCGACCGTCCCTCGGTCGCCGCGCGGGTACTCGACGATGGCACGACCCAGTTGTGGCAATCGGAACGCGATGACTGGGGAAATGTCATCCGCCGGACCGATCCCCTGGGTCGAATCACCAGCTACCTCTATGACGCCAACCACATCGACCTGCTGGAAGTCGATCAAGTGGTCGGTCAGTCGCTGGAACCGCTGTTTCGCGCCACCTGGGACACCCGCCACCTCCCGTTGACACAAACCGATGCGGGCGGAGGCGTCACCCGGTTCTCCTACAATGCACGCGGACAGTTGACCACCGTGACCAATGCCCTTCAGGAAGTCACCACGCTCGCGTATGACGCCAATGGCTATCTGACCGCCATCGACGGTCCGCTGCCTGGAACCCAGGACCGACGCACCTTCACCCACGATGCGGCGGGTCGCGTGCGAACGGTCACCAATGGCGACGGTTACACCCTCACCTTTGACTACGATGCGCTGGATCGAATGACCCAGGTCACCTTCCCGGATGGGACCAGCGAGATCTTTGGTTATGATCGGATGGAGGTCGGCACCTTCCGCGACCGCCTCGGACGCCAGACATCCCTCACCTACGACGGAATGCGACGATTGACCTCGATCCAGGATGCCCTGGGCCAGGTTACCCAATTCCAATGGTGCGGCTGCGGATCCCTGACCGCTGTCCTCGATCCCCTGGGAAGAATGACCCGCTGGCAACGGGATGTTCAGGGCCGGGTCACGGCCAGGGAATACCCCGACGGTTCGAGCGTCACCTATGATTATGAAACCACCACCTCCCGGGTCCACAACCGGCGGGATGAGAGGGGTCAGATCACCGAATTTCAATACGACCTTGCCGACGAGCTGGTCTCCAAACGGTATCTCGGAGCCCTGGCGCCCACGCCCAATGTTTCGTTTGCCTATGATCCCGCCTATGCCCGGCTGGTGTCGCACACGGATGGCGATGGCGTGACCACCTACCAGTATGTTCCCCACAACGGGACCCCTGGGGCCGGTCAGCTGTCCGTCATCGATGGCCCCCTGGACAATGATACGATCACCTTCGCTTATGACGCCCTCGGACGCCGGATTTCAACGGCGGTCAACAACGTCGCCTCGCGCAAGACCTTCGACGCGGCCGGGCGCCTCATCCAGTTGACGAATGGCCTGGGCTCCTTCTCCTTCACCTTTGATGCGGGAAGCGACCGACTGGCGACGATGGCTTATCCAAATGGGCAACGGTCCGAATCCGCCTACGCCGGCAACGACCGGGATCATCGCCTGACCCGGCTCACCCATTATGCGAGCGGCGGCACCAAACTCTCGGAATTCACCTATGGATACAACGCGTTCGGCTCCATCACCAACTGGACCCAGTTGCAGGTCGGCCAGCTGAAAAGTTGGTCGCCGGCCTACGATGCGTTGAATCGACTGACCAATGTGGTTGAAACGGTTGGCTCCAGCCCCTCCACGACAACCTCTTTTGTTTATGATGCCGCTGACAACCGGACCGTCGAAAAAGCCGGCACGACCCGGCTGGAGACCGGCTTCAACGCATTAAATCAACCGGTGTCTTTCGGCGGAGGTGCCCCCCCTACCCCGACCGCTTTCGAATGGGATGCGGAGAATCGGCTGGTGGGCGTGAGCAACAGGGCTTACCGGGTGTTTTTTGGCTACGACGGAATGGACCGGCGCACACGTATCGTGGTCAGTAATGCGACCGCCCTGGTCTACTCCCGACGGTATGTCTGGCTTGGCCAGAAGATGCTGGAGGAACGGGATAAAACCGGAGCCAGGGTTCTCAAGCGGTATTATTTTGATGGCATCCAGAATCTGGGTGGACAGGAGCTCCCAACCGGTAACTTCTATTTCACGCGGGATCATCTCGGCTCCGTCCGTGAGGTCACGGGTGCCGGTACTGTGGCATTGGGCTACTCCCCGTTCGGGATACAAACAGCCCTGTCCGGCTCTCTCTCGATTCCGTTCGGGTTTACCGGGCATTTCCAGAATCAGGAGTCTGGGTTGGTTCTCGCGCCGTTCCGCGCTTATTCACCCGGCCTCGCCCGTTGGTTGAATCGCGACCCGGCGGGTGAGGAAGGCGGCCTCAACCTGTATGCCTACGCCGATCTGGATCCGATCAACGGGCGCGACGCGCTTGGTTTGGAAGGCATCGTCAGCTGGGCGAAAAGTTTCGTCAAAAAGCAGTTCCAAAAGACCAAGGTGGGCAAGGTTGAAAAGGATCTGGAGGATTTCAATGACAAGGAGAATCAAATTCTCGATGCGGAACTTCAGGCCAAGGAGGTCGCGGACGATCTCGCCGATCCCGACTGCGGCCATTCCGGCGCCCGCCTCTTGAAGAAGATCCTGAGCTGGATTCCGAAATCCATCCAGTTGGGCCCGATCAACAGTGCCGACCTTTTCGGAAAGACGCTGGATGAAGGCGTGAAAAATACCGATGCCTACATTGACCGGTTGAATCAACGGGTCGCAGAGATTGACGCCAACTCCCGTAATTAAGCCACAGCCATGAAACACCTCTTTTTCCTTCTGGCCCTCGCCTCGGTATTTCAGGCCGTTGCCCAGGTCGCGTCCTTCGATCCTTCCGGCAATCTCCTTTCATTGGACGGATCATCTGCCGGCGCTCCGTCTGTCAGCGGCCCCATCTCCCGCCTCGCGCGTCCGGGAGATGCTGTTTCACTCTCCGTGGCCGCCACGGGTACCGGACTGAGCTACCACTGGTTCTTCAACGGAGCACCTACCGCCGCCTCCACGGGCGATACCTTCCTGGTTCCTCACGCATCTTCTTCCAACGTGGGTAACTATTACGTCGTCGTTTCCAATGCAACCGGTTCCGCCACGAGCGCTGTCGCCCGCATCGACCTCGATTCGGACCATGACGGCCTGGGCGATGCGTGGGAAATCAAGTACTTCGGGTCGTTGACGAATCAGATCGGTGTCGCCGATTTTGACGGGGATGGAGTGTCCAATCTCCAGGAATTCCTGGACGGAACCAATCCCAACAACCCCGATTCCCTGCGTCCCCGCCTGACCATTGAAACCGTGGGCGGCGATGTTCTGGTATCCCCGAATCTGGAATCCTACACCACCAATACCGCCGTTACCCTGACGCCGGTGCCGGATTCCGGGCTCAGCTTCATCGGCTGGACAGGCGACCTGAGCGGCACCAACGCACCGGCATCGCTCCTATTGCTGCACAACGCCGCCGTCCAGGCCAACTTCGGCATCCCGCTCGCTACCGCCCTCAATACCACCAATCCCGTGGTGATGGGGGGGCTGGGTGGGTGGTTGGGCCAGACCGCCATCACTCACGATGGTCAGGCCGCCGCCGCATCGGGCCCACCCTGGGTCGGTGACGGCAGTCCTTTCATGGAAGCCACCGTGACCATGGCCCGTCCGGGAACCGCCACGTTCTGGTGGAAACTCGACGGTGAAACCGGCGATTCCCTTTTCTTGAACGTCAACAATTCCTATGATTTCCCAGAGCTTCGAATCCTGACCGGAAGGACCAACTGGGTTTCCAAAACGGTGTATCTTCCCACGGGAGTCAGCCACCTCCGGTGGATTCTGGATCGCCAGGGAAGTGCCTCTCCCGACATCGACCGCCCGTCACGGAACGCCTATGTTGACCAGTTGGTGACGACCGAATACGCCAATCCGCTGATCGATACGGACCATAACGGCCTCCCAGACCTTTGGGAATACCAATACTTTGATCAGTTGGGAAACCAGGGTTCCGACGATCCGGACCGGGATGGAATCACGTCCGCCATGGAGCTGGCCGATGGCACCGATCCGAGCTCCCCCTCCTCGGTTGTACCACGGCT
>CAIPFS010000641.1 GCA_903864375.1 uncultured Verrucomicrobiota bacterium | reverse complement strand
GAAGGAGGGACATCCAACGGAGGGATGCGCTCCTGCAAGTCCCCAATCATTGCGGGGATCATAACCTCTCCCGTTCTAAAGGCACCTGGTTGAGGTTCCTACCGGGCCGGGGAAGGTTCAAATCAACTCCATTTTACACAGGCGAAGCCTTTAGGCCGTCCGCAGGACCAGCGACATCGCGATTGCTGAGCCTTTCTGATGACGGGCGACGACAGGGGCGGGCGAAGGCCTCATCACGTAGCGCAGACATTCCTGTCTGCCGTTTCGCAGGTTTCCAAACCTGCAGGGCCATCGGTGAATCGAGACGTTCGGGGATGGGCCACGGCTCAGCCCATGGGCCGTCCGCAGGACCGTCCGCACGACCGGTTGCTAGACCCTCAACTTCACCAGGAGATCCTTGCTTTCAACCGTTTCACCGAGCTGGACGTGGAGGGCTTCGACGACCCCATTGACGGGTGCGGTGACCGTCGTCTGCATCTTCATTGCTTCCATCATCAGCAACCGATCGCCCTTGGCCACCTTCTGTCCGACACTGACGGAAAGGACGGAAACCAGACCCGGGATGGGGGCCCCGATTTGGAGGGGGTCGGCCAGATCCGCCTTGGGCCGCGTCCGGGCCTGCGGGCTGACCTTCTTGTCGGTGACATGAGCTTCGCGCGACATGCCGTTCAGTTCAAACACCACCGTCCGACGTCCGTCCTTGTCGGGCTCGCCCACGCTGGTCAGGCGGATGATCAGGGTCTTGCCCGACTCGATACTGACGCTGATTTCCTCGCCGCGACGAAGTCCGTAAAAATAGGCGGGCGTGGGCAGGACGCTAACATCACCAAACTCCCGGTTATGTCGGGCAAACTCGACAAAGACCTGAGGATACATCAGGTAGCTGTAGACTTCATCCGCAGACGGCGTCCGCTTGATCTTCGCGGTCAGTTCCTCCCGGACCTTATCAAAGTCCGCCGGTTCCGAGGCGGTGCCTGGCACGCGGCCTTCCGTATACAATCGGTGAGCTTCTGCCGCCCGGGCCTCGCCGAGCACCGCCCGCTGGACTGACTCGGGCCACCCTCCCTCGGGCCAGCCCAATCCACCGCTGAGCATGTCCACCACGCTTTCAGGGAAGGAGGTTGTGCCGGGCTCAAAATTGACGAGATCGGACGGCTTCACGCCCCGTGAAAAGAGGAACAGGGCCAGATCCCCCACCACCTTGCTCGACGGGGTGACCTTCACGATATCACCGAAAAGCCGGTTGACCTCGGCGTAGGTCCGGGCGATTTCGGGCCACCGATGGGAAACCCCCATGCTGGCGGCCTGTTCCTTGAGGTTGGTGTACTGGCCGCCCGGCATCTCGTGGAGATAAACCTCCGCGCTGCCGGTCTTGGGCGCGGTATCAAAGGGATGATAGATTTCGCGGACCTTTTCCCAGTAATCAGAAAACTCGTTGAGAACGTCGATGTCCATTCCCGTTGCCCGGGGGGTGTGCTCCAGGGCGGCAACGATGGAATTCAAATTGGGCTGACTGGTACTGCCCGACATCGATGCCAGAGCGAGATCGACGGCGTCCACCCCGGCATCACTGGCCTGCAAGACTGAGGCACTGTTGACCCCGCTGGTGTCGTGGGTGTGAAAATGGATGGGCAGTCCGACCTCCTCACGCAGGACCTGGACCAGACGATGGGCGGCATACGGACGGCAAAGCCCGGCCATGTCCTTGATCGCCAGTACATGGGCTCCCATGCGCTCCAATTCCCGGGCCAATTGAACGTAATACTTGAGCGAGTACTTTTCCCGGCGTGGGTCGAGGATGTCGCCGGTGTAGCAGACTGCAGCCTCGCAGATGGCATGCGTGCCCTGAACCGCATCCATGGCCACACGAAGATTCGGCAGGTAGTTCAGGGAATCGAAGATGCGGAAGATATCCATACCCGCCTCCGCCGCATGCCGGACGAATCCGGCGACGACATTGGCCGGATAATTGGAGTAGCCCACGGCATTGGAACCCCGAAACAGCATCTGGAAACAGATGTTGGGAATGCGGGCCCGAAGATGACGCAACCGTTCCCACGGGTCCTCATTCAGGAATCGCATCGAGGTGTCAAAAGTGGCCCCACCCCACATTTCCAGCGAGAACAGGCCGGTCTCCAGTGCCCCCAACCGCCGGGCGACGGCGTCGGAGCAGGCGAGCAGATCGTAGGAGCGAACCCGAGTCGCCATGAGCGACTGATGAGCATCACGAAAAGTAGTGTCGGTGATGAGCAGTCGGGTTTGTGCCCGCATCCATTCCGCGAATTTCCTCGGACCCAACTCGAGCAGCAGTTGACGCGTGCCCCGGGGAATCGGCGTCGAGGCCGCGGTGGCCTCGGCGGCACCCGGCAGGCGCAACCCTGCTCCAAGGGCGGGAACCCGGGGAACATCGAGCACCCGGTCGGGGCGGTAACCTTTGGCATGCGGGTTACCATTGACGATGACCTGGCCCAGGAAATTAAGCAGGCGGGTGGCGCGATCCCGTTTGGGTTTAAAGCTGAACAACTCCGGGGTGGTGTCGATCAGGGTGGTTGTCGCCTGTCCCGCCCGGAACAATCCGTTGGCCACCACGTTTTCGAGGAAGGGAATGTTGGTTTTGACACCGCGGATCCGGAATTCGCTCAGCGCCCGGTGCATGCGGTCGCAAGCCGTCGCATAGCTCGATCCGCTGGCAATCACCTTGACCAGCATCGAATCATAAAAGGGCGTGATCACCGCGCCGGAATAGCCCATGCCGCCGTCGAGCCGGATGCCGAAACCTCCCGGGGAACGATAGGCCAGCAGCTTGCCGTAGTCGGGGGTGAACTTGTTTTCCGGGTCCTCGGTGGTGACCCG